>CALIIG010000040.1 GCA_938018155.1 uncultured Prevotella sp. | reverse complement strand
AAAAAGTATTTGCCCGTCAACCATTTCTATGGGGATGGTGTCTGCAAAATTAGTCTCCGAAAATATAAAATTCGTACTGTATGCGTGCATCTGTGCACGGGTACAGCATGTAAAGAGAGAGCAGAGCGCGAATAGAACTATCTTCCTCATGCCTGTTTTTACCTGTCGTTATGCCTGCAAAGTTAGCTAATTTAAACCAAACCATTTGCTTGTTACGGTTTTTTGTCTGTCGTTCGACGGCCGTCAGCAGCGTTGTTGACGGCCGTCATACCCATTGTCCGACGGCCGCCGTACGCGCTGCTGACGGCCGTCGGACAGTGAGCATTACGCCTGTATCTGTTCAGCTACAGGTCGAAAGGCCGGCAACTTCAGCCCGCAACCCGCCATACAATACAAAGCAAACGGGCTCCGTAAGCATCAATACTGCTTACGGAGCCCGTTTATATTATGGTTATAAATGGTTACGTCCTACTTCTCTTCAGGGGCTTTGTCGATAAGGTCCATAAACTGGTCGAGTTTCGGTGTAATAATAATCTGCGTACGACGGTTACGCTGTTTGCCCAGCTCGGTATCGTTATTTACAAGCGGATTAAACTCGCCGCGGCCGCCTGCAGTCAGTCGTTTCGGAGCCACGCCGAAGTTACTGATCAGATACTGCACCACCGAGGAAGCACGCAAACATGAGAGGTCCCAGTTGTTGCGGATGTTCTTCATTGATGCTGCGGTCGTATTTACGGGCACATCATCGGTATTTCCCTCTACGAGGACATCGTAATCCTTGTAGTCGGTAATAATTTTCGCAATCTTACTTAAGGTTTCTTCTGCGCGGTCATTTATTTCATAGCTGCCGCTTTTATACAGCATGTTATCGGCTAATGAAATATAAACTACGCCCTTGAGCACCTGCACATCAACCTCTTTCATCTCTTCCTTGCTCAAACTACGGGTAAGATTGTTCGTCAAAACCATGTTCAGCGAGTCGCTTTTCGTCTTTACCTCAACCAAATGACGTATGTATTTGTTCGACTCGTTGATTTGATCAACCAACTTTGATATATTAATATTGTTCGAGTTGGCGTTGATAAGGCTCTTGT
The DNA here is from genome assembly GCA_938018155.1 of uncultured Prevotella sp. Classification (GTDB taxonomy): domain Bacteria; phylum Bacteroidota; class Bacteroidia; order Bacteroidales; family Bacteroidaceae; genus Prevotella. Next base: position 26,027 of record CALIIG010000040.1, on the reverse strand, counting down.
CCAAGCTGCTTTGCAGCGAAGCATAATCGCGTTTTTGCTGTGCAAGCTGGTCCTGAAGGGCCGAAACTTTAGCTTGTGAGGCAGCCAGCTGCTCCTTAGCAGTCTGGTAGTTTGTGGTGAGTTCGCGGTTCTCATTCTGGCAATTCTGCAAGTCTTTCTTGCTGGCACAGCTCGAAATCATGATTAAACCTGCTGCCAGGGTTAGCGTTAAAATACTCTTTTTCATATTATATTCCGTTTTAGTTAATATTATTTTGAAAAGGCTTCCTGCAATAGCCTCCTGTTGCAAATTTAGCATTATGACGACAAAGAGCCTTAAAAGCTGACGGGGTTTAGGTAATTTTAACTACAAATGCCTGAATTTAAGACTATTAAAAGCTTCTTTATTCATCAGTGTATACCCTATCAGCAGGCTACGGTTACACCGCAAACGATGTGTAAAGTAGTTTTACAAACGCGAAAAAAGTTGGCATATAGCTTCTGCTTTCCATCGTTTTGTGCTATCTTTGCAATATCGTTTATATAACGTACACACCATTAAACAAAATCACTTATGATTCTTTTCTTTCAAACTTCCGGAGGGAACATCATTGCTACCGAAGTTAATCATCAGCCCGGTGAGCAGGAAATTCAGGAACTTTGCTGGCTCTACGGCGACGCCACCCCCTTAAAAGAGGAAAAGCTCGAAGGCTTTTTTATAGGTCCGCGCCGCGAAATGATAACCCCCTGGAGCACAAATGCCGTTGAGATTACCCAAAACATGAGTCTCAATGGCATTTTGCGTATAGAGGAATACTTCCCCGTAAAGAACCTGAATGCAGAATACGACCGTATGCTTCAGCGCATGTACAACGGTCTTGACCAGCATATTTTCACCATCAATCACGAGCCGGAGCCTGTTAAACACGTCGGTGACATTGAGAAATTCAATGAGGAAGAGGGGCTGGCACTAAGCCCCGAGGAAATAGAATACCTGCATAAGATTGAGCGTGAAAACGGTCGTCCGCTCACCGATTCGGAGATATTTGGCTTCGCTCAAATCAATTCGGAACACTGCCGGCATAAGATTTTTGGCGGCACCTTTATTATAGATGGCAAGGAACGCGCTTCGAGCCTCTTTGCTCTCATTAAGAAAACCACAAAGGAACACCCGGGAAAGATTCTTTCTGCCTACAAGGACAACGTGGCTTTTGCTCAGGGACCTGCCATTGAACAGTTTGCACCTGCTGACCAAAGCACCAGCGACTGGTTCCGTGTAAAGCCCATTGAGAGCGTTATTTCGCTGAAAGCCGAAACACATAACTTCCCTACCACCGTCGAACCCTTCAACGGAGCCGCAACGGGAACGGGCGGCGAGATTCGCGACCGCATGGGCGGAGGAACAGGCTCATGGCCTATTGCCGGCACGGCTGTGTATATGACGAGCTACCCCCGCCTCAATACTACGTCGACCCTTTCGACTGAAACGAAGGGTGATTCTGAAAGCAAGGGTCGCCCATGGGAGCAGAAAATCGACGCCCGTAAATGGTTATACCAAAGCCCTGAAGACATATTGATAAAGGCTTCAAACGGTGCTTCCGACTTCGGTAACAAGTTTGGGCAGCCCCTTATCACCGGTTCGCTGCTCACCTTTGAATATAAAACCACGGCGGGCGATACGGCAACGCTACCCGACGGCACCCCTGTTGACGACGAACCGGCAGGCGAAGTATACGGCTATGACAAGGTAATTATGCTGGCCGGCGGCGTAGGCTATGGCAAAAAACGCGATTGTTTGAAGAAGGAACCGCAAACGGGCAACGATGTTGTCGTCGTAGGCGGCGACAATTACCGTATAGGTTTGGGTGGCGGCAGCGTGTCGTCGGTTGACACCGGCCGCTATAGCAATGGCATAGAACTCAATGCCGTGCAGCGCGCTAACCCTGAAATGCAGAAGCGTGCCTACAATCTTGTCAGGGCTTTGGTAGAGGAAGATACCAACCCCGTAGTGTCCATCCACGACCATGGCTCGGCAGGCCACCTGAATTGCCTGTCGGAACTGGTGGAGGAATGCGGAGGAAAGATTGACATGACAAGGCTCCCCATAGGCGATAAAACCTTAAGCGCCAGGGAAATTATTGCCAACGAGAGTCAGGAACGCATGGGTCTTCTCATTGATGAACAGCATCTTGACCACGTAAAAAGGATTGCAGAGCGCGAACGTGCGCCCATGTACGTTGTGGGGAAAACCACTGGAGACGCTCACTTCAGCTTTGTTCAGGCCGACGGTGAAAGGCCTTTCGACCTGGATGTAGCGCAGATGTTCGGGCACTCGCCAAAAACAGTGATGAACGATGTAACCGTAGAGCACCATTACGAAGGCGTTACTTACACCACCGATAAACTTGACAGCTATCTTGAAGACGTGCTGCAGCTTGAAGCCGTAGCCTGCAAAGACTGGCTGACAAACAAGGCAGACCGGTCGGTTACAGGCAAAGTGGCACGCCAACAAACGCAGGGACAGATACAGTTGCCGTTGTCCGACTGCGGCGTTGTTGCCCTCGACTATCGTGGTGTAAAGGGTATTGCCACCGCCCTTGGCCACGCACCACAGGCCGGTATGGCCGATGCCGCAGCGGGAAGTGTGCTTTCTGTGGCCGAAAGTCTGACCAATATTGTATGGGCTCCCATCGCAACCGATCAGGCTCACCCCTGTGCCATAGAGAACATTAACCTCAGCGCGAACTGGATGTGGCCTTGCAGAAGCCAGAAAGGAGAGGATGCACGCCTTTACAATGCGGTGCAGGCATTGAGCGATTTCTGTTGCAGCCTGCGATTAAATGTGCCTACGGGCAAAGACTCGCTGTCGCTAAGCCAGCAATATCCCGATGGCAAGAAGGTTATTGCACCGGGTACAGTAATCGTCACTTCGGGCGCAGAGGTAAGCGATATTAGAAAGGTGGTTAGTCCGGTAATGGTAAACGACAAGGACTCGAGCCTGTATTTTATCGACTTTAGCTTTGACAAGCAACGTCTTGGAGGCTCGGCTTTTGCACAGACATTAGGCAAAATTGGCAGCGATGTGCCTACGGTAAAGAGCCCTGAATACTTTGCCGATTGTTTCAATGCCATACAAGAGCTTATACAAAAAGGCTGGATTATGGCGGGACATGACATATCAGCCGGCGGACTTATTACAGCATTGCTCGAGATGACTTTCGCCAACACCACGGGAGGCATGCACGTAAACCTGCACGATATTATGCAGGAGGATGACGATATTGTAAAAATGTTGTTTGCTGAAAACCCCGGTGTAGTTATCCAGGTGTCGGACAGACGGAAGAAAGACGTCAGAAAATACTTGGACGACAACGGTATTGGCTATGCCAAGATAGCATACCCAACCCCCAATAAGCGCACCATCACGGTGGTAAAAGACGATTTTAAACACGACTTTGACATTGACACGCTGCGCGATACCTGGTATAAGACCTCATATTTACTCGACCGTCGCCAGAGCATGAACGGCATGGCGCAGAAGCGTTACACCAATTATAAAAAGCAACCACTGGATATTCACTTCAACCCGTCGTTCAAAGGCACGCTCGAAAGCTACGATTTGAATGCTGACCGCTGGAAGAAAGAGGACGGCATAAGCACAAAACGTCCGTGTGCTGCCATCATACGCGAAAAAGGAACTAACGGTGATCGTGAGATGGCTTACACGCTGTGGCTGGCCGGTTTTAATGTAAAGGATGTGACAATGACCGATTTAATCAGTGGGCGTGAGACGCTGGAGGAAGTCAATATGATTGTATTCTGCGGCGGATTCTCCAATTCTGACGTGCTCGGTTCGGCCAAAGGATGGGCTGGTGCCTTCCTTTACAACCCGAAAGCCAAGGAGGCTCTCGACAAGTTCTATGCGCGAAAAGACACACTAAGCCTCGGCATTTGCAACGGATGCCAGCTGATGGTTGAGCTGAACCTGATTAACCCGGAACATGAACACCGTGCACACCTGTTGCATAATGCCAGCAAAAAGTTTGAGAGTCAGTTCTTAGGGCTTACCATTCCTGCCAACAAGAGCATTATGTTAGGCAGTCTGGCCGGTAGCAAATTAGGTATATGGGTAGCACATGGCGAAGGCCGTTTCTCACTACCAGAGCACGAAGACCGCTATAATATTGTGGCAAAATACAGCTATGCTGAATATCCCGGCAACCCGAATGGCAGCGATTACAATGCGGCTGCGATATGTTCGGAAGACGGTCGCCACCTGGCCATGATGCCTCACCCCGAGAGAGCTGTCTTCCCCTGGCAGAACGCGTGGTACCCTGCCGACCGTAAGCATGACGAAATAACACCCTGGATAGAAGCCTTTGTGAACGCAAGAAAATGGATTGACGAAAAAACAAACCAATAAATTCATTGTCGGCCTTCGCATAGGACAGATAAAAACGAAGGGGTTTCTGATGACAAAGGAAACGAATATACTCGTTACTTTATTTAAAGTATTCTTTAAAATTGGCGCATTCACCCTTGGAGGTGGATACGCCATGATTCCTATTATTGAGGAAGAAGTGGTTAAAAGGCACGCGTGGCTTACAGAAGACGAATTCATTGACATCATAGCCATAGCACAAAGCTGTCCCGGAGCCTTCGCCATTAACATGGCAACCTCAACAGGCTACAAAATAAAGGGACGGAAAGGAGCCTTTTATGCAATGCTGGGCAGCGCGCTGCCGTCGTTTGTTATCATCCTGTTTATTGCCATGATATTTCATCGTTTCATGGAAATAACATGGATAGCAGCCATGTTTCGCGGCATAAGACCCGCCGTTGTAGCACTAATTGCTGTGCCCACCTTTAACCTGGCGCGCGACGCTCACATCACATGGGGCACAGCATGGATACCTGTTGTATGCGCGTTGCTGATATGGGCACTTCACGTTAACCCTATCTGGATTATTATTGCAGCAGGTATTGGCGGACTGGTTTTTGGCAAATTGGCGGCAACTGGCAAGTAAATAAGTTACAGGCAACATCTAAAACAGAACGCAACAGGCAAATGATTTACCTCTCTCTATTCTATACTTTCTTCAAGATTGGGCTATTCGGCTTCGGCGGAGGCTATGGTATGCTGTCGCTTATACAAATGGAAACCGTGCTCAAACACGCGTGGATGACATCGGCCGAGTTCACAAACATTGTAGCAATCAGCCAAATGACACCCGGCCCTATTGGCATAAATACTGCAACCTATTGTGGTTACACAGCTGCACACAATGCGGGTTACGGCAATATGATGTCGGTTTTGGCATCGGCTACAAGCACACTGGCACTGGTTTTACCTTCGTTTATCCTGATGATCCTGATTAGCAAGATGTTCATGAAGTATATGAAGACGCCAACCGTACAACATGTTTTTGCAGGGCTTCACCCGGCAGTGGCAGGACTTTTGGGTGGTGCAACATTACTTTTATGCAATGCCGACAATTTCTCATCGCCAGCAATTAATCCCTGGTACTTCTTTATCAGCATGGCTTTATTTGCTTCAACCTTTTATGCTACAATGTGGTTGAAGATTAATCCCATCCGCATGATTTGCTATGCAGCCTTTGCAGGACTTTTGTTACTATACTAAATGAAAATGGTTTCTTCGCCTTTCAGTTTGTGAAAAGCGAAGAAAATCTATTAAAATTCGAGAATAAGTGCTTCGCGTGGCGACAATTTAACATTGCGTGAAAGGTCTATTTTACGTCCCGTTAGTATGTCGGTGGCCTGGTTAGCCGCACCAATAACCTCGGCATAACGCTCTACTGGCATAACCGTAGCTGAACGCAGGCCGTTAAGAACGGTAAGCACCGTGCGACCTTCATGTTGGCGAGCCACAACATAAATACCCTTATAAGGAATAAACTGTATTTGGCTCCCCATGCTGATTACCTTATTTCCCTGACGCCAATGGAGCAAACGGCTCAACCAGTCAAACATTGCATTCTCAGCTTTTGTTCGTCCTTGCGGTGTGAAACAATTATGCTTATCGCCACTCCAGCCTCCGGGGAAATCGCGACGCACATTGCCATCCGACACCTCCTTGGTGCCGTTCATCAACACTTCCGTACCATAGTATAGCTGAGGAATACGATTTATCGTGAGCAAAAGAGCCAAAGCCTGCTTTAATGCCGTAGAATCCTTGCCGTTTTCCAGGAAGCGGTCGGTATCGTGATTGTCGATAAAGGCCATGACATGTGACGGATCGGCATAAAGATAATCGTAACAAAGCACATTGTAAATGCGGTTAAGACCTTTCCACCACTCGTCAGTTTCTTCATGTTTAGCCTGGTTAATCCGGTCAAAGAAAGCGAAATCCATCACTGTTTTCAGGTTTGAGTTCTTCGTTGTCAGCTTGGAATCCTTTTGCAATGCGGCAGTATAGGCAGGCTCTGTAACCCATGATTCACCTACTGTATTAAAGTTGGGATATTCGGTATTGATGATTTTCATCCACCGTGCCATCGCATCGCGGTCGGCATAAGGATAGGTATCCATGCGGATTCCATCTATCCCGACGGTCTCTATCCACCATTCAGAGTTCTGAATAAGGTACTTCATGACATGCGGATTGCGCTGATTGAGATCGGGCATAATGGGTACAAACCACCCGTCTACGGTTTCGTGACGATCAATTTCAGACGCATAGGGGTCGAGAACAGGCGTTAACTTGTAGCTGGTTTGAAGGTAACCAGAGTGCTTGCCGGGGGTTAAAGTGTTTTCCTTAGCAGTATTTTTGCCCGACTTCTGCTTGTTCACAAGCCACGAAGCCGAGTTAAACCAATCGTGATTAGGCACATCCTGTATCCACGGATGATTGTAACCACAATGATTAAATATCATATCCATCACCACTTTCAAGCCCTTTGCATGAGCGTCGGCAACAAGTTTCCGATACTCTTCGTTCGTACCAAGGCGTGGATCAACACGGTAATAATCAGTGGTAGCGTAGCCATAATAACAGCTGAACTTCCCTTTGTCGGCAGGAAGATCGTTTTCAAGCACCGGCGTTAGCCAAAGCGCGGTAACACCCAACTGCGTAAAATAATCAAGATGCTGACGTATTCCCTCCAGGTCTCCGCCATGCCTGAGGTTCGGTTCCTGCCTGTTGCAAAGCTCGTCACGCATACCAACGATAACATCATTCGACGGATTGCCGTTGGCAAAACGGTCAGGCATAAGCATGTAAAGCACGTCATCGTTACTAAAGCCTATATGGTCTTCGCCTTTCATTGCACGCTTTTTCAATTCGTATGGCATGCTCCAGACATGCCCCTTATTCTTGAATTTCAGCGTCATTGTGCCGGGCTTTGCTCCCTGCAAGTTCAGATAGACAAGCAGATAATTGGGCGAATCAAGACGTACAAGTGAGTCGACGTGCACTCCTTCATACGCTGTCGTCACGTCAGCCGTGCCTATTCCCGAGCCGTAAACCATAAGTTGTAGCGACGCATCTTTCATACCCACATACCAATCAGAGGGCTCTATCCTCGTTATTCCTGATTTTGGTGCCGATGTAAAGGCTTCACTTGTCATGACTATACCTGATAATAAGGTAATAAGAATTGCCTTGAGTTTCATCTTTTCCTATTTCGTCTGTTCAATCTTTTTCCCTTAAGATGAGTGCCGACTGGCCATCAACCATAATTGTACCGCCGTGCTCCTCGCCTAATCCCTGCTCATTGATAACACCGTCACAGGCTATTGTAACGTAGTTTCCTTTGGGAATTGCAACCTCTTGCGCTTCACGGCTGCCGTTTAAAAATACAAAAATGTTCTTCCAGCTGTCTCCACCGGCATGGTTTTTCAGCACAAAGCCTACAAGCCACTCCTGCGTAGGCAGAACCTCTAAATGCTTTCGTACCAACTCTGCCGTGCCTAAGCGGAAGGCAGGATGATGGCGACGCAACTGGATGAGCCCTTTATAATAAAGGTATAACTGCGGATAGCGGTCAAGGTTACCCCAGTTCAGCGCATTGATTGAGTCGGGAGAGTTGTAGCTATTGTGCACACCTTTCTTGTTACGCAGCATTTCTTCGCCCGCAAGCATGAAAGGAATGCCCTGCGATGTAAACACCACCGTCTGGGCCAGTTTGTCTAAACGCATCAGTTCGTCAGCGTCGATATTGGGTATTGACGCGCGCAGACGGTCGACTAAACACATATCATCGTGACAGCTTACGTAGCCAATCATCTGTGTAGGCTCCGTAGCCCACGGCGTCTTGCTATAGTTTACGCGCGTCATATCTACGCCAGGATGGGCAATTGCACCTGCAATGCCAAACTTCAGACTCTCTTCAGAGCCTGTAATACCAGCGAGAAATGCCCCCTTTTTATCGTCAGAGAACGGGCCTCGCAGCGCATCACGCATCTCATCGCTGAAAGCAGCGATGCCGGGCATTTGCGAAATGTGGGCTTTTATAGCACGCTTTGCCTCAGAATAGGCGCAAGAACCGGCACTCCATCCTTCCCCATAGACAAGAATATCAGGATTGATTTTGTTCAGCTCTGTACGAATATCGTTCATCGTTTCTATATCATGAATGCCCATCAAATCGAAACGGAAGCCGTCAATATGGTATTCAGTGGCCCAGTATTTTACGCTTTCAAGCATATACTTACGCATCATAGGATGCTCGGAAGCCGTCTCATTGCCGCAGCCTGAACCGTCAGAATAAGTGCCGTCGGCGTTCTTGCGATAGAAATAATCGGGATAAGTGAGCTGGAAATTGCTGTTCTTAATATTGAACGTATGGTTGTAAACCACGTCAAGAATAACCCTTATGCCCGCCTCGTGCAACCTTTTAACCATGGTCTTAAATTCGCGAATGCGCACCTCCGGCTTCCACGGGTCGGTAGAATAAGAGCCTTCTGGCACATTATAATTCTTGGGATCGTAGCCCCAATTATATTGCGGCACATTGGGAAACTGCTCCTGAACCGAAGCAAAATCAAAAGAAGGCAGCAAATGAACTGCGTTAACACCAAGATCTTTTAAATGTTGAAGCGTTGCAGGTTCGACAATACCGAGGAACTTATCAGGGTGTTTGATGCCTGGAGCAGCATGTGTATAATCGCGTACATGCATTTCGTAGATCGCCCAGTCGGCCGCACTCTTCAACCCTCCGGCCACTTTATCCTGCGCCCAACCCTCGGGATTGGTCTGCTTCATGTCAATAATAGCCCCGCGATTACCATTTACACCCACCGCCTTGGCAAAAACACCAGGCGTCTCACCCATCCCGGGCCCAATGGAAAACGTATAGAAACGCCCTTTGAGATTGCCTTTAACACGAGCCTCCCACGTATTCGTGGCAACGGCTTTCATACGGATTGTCTTCAAGGGTTTTTCACCGCGGGCCTCCCCTGTAGCGTACAGGCGGACCACAGGCTTGCTGCTACGGGGTGCGAAAAGCCTGAAGGTGGTTGCCGATGGCGTATAGGCCATCTCGTTAAAAACATTCTGGGCCGTGGCCAGACCGCTCAAAAGTAGCAGAGCCACAAGCAAAAATGGTCGTACTTTCATATCAGGTTATTATCTGTTCAGGTTCTTTTCTCTGCCTGCCTTACGGCAAATGGCAACGCGAAATCAGCGTCCGTTCTGCGCTACCAGGTCGCGGATGCTCTCCGTAAAGCTCTTTTCGGCCATGAGTTGCTCAATGCTTAAATGCATGCGATACTGCCAATAGTGGTGCGGATTGGCCGGAATGTTGATGCGTTCAGCGTCAGCATCCTTCAGGCGCAGACGCTCGTCCATCGCCATCCAGTCTTGAATGCTCAGCACGCAAAGCATGGAGGGCGAAGCCAGCTGCTGCGAAACAATGTCGCGTGCCAGCCATCCGGGCAGCGGATGAGGTGCCGGGCCTTCATGACAGAGCATGGTATTGAAGTATTCTTGCGTACGACTGATATCCTCGTCCCACCACTGCCGTAGCGTGGGCATGTCGTGAGTTGAGAACGTGCACACCGAACGGTAGGGGTTTCTGCCTAAGTGACCGAAGCGCACATGAGGGTCTTTGGGCATCGATTGTATCTCTAACGACAGCACGCGCAGCTCGTTCATCACCCACGAAACACAGTCGGGAACCATGCCAAGGTCCTCTGCACACACCAGCATTCTTGTGGCCTGCACGAGCACGGGCAGCTTTTTCATGGCCTCTTCATACCAGAACTGGTTGTTGCGACGGTAGTAATAATCGTTGTAAAGACGGTTAAAGGCAGCCTTGTCACCGTCGTAAAGGGCTTCATATGTGAAGTTGAACTGTGCCGAAATGCGCGGATGGTATTTGCCTTTCTCCTTACGGTCGCGCACGAAAAGCACGTCAGATGCCAGCGCGTACAGGCCATCGCGCAGGTTCAGCTCACGTTCATCCGTTACGTCTGCGAAAGCCTTCTCTATCTTGCACTGCGTATCGTAGGTAGGTTTCAGCTTCCAGATGTCATCATGATCGTGGTCAAGATACTTCTTTTTCACCTCTCCGGCACGCTCGTGGAATACGCGGTCTATCACCCAGTCGGCAATGAACGGGTCGCAGAACTGGTGTTCGTGGAAGGGGAGTCCGTAGCTTTCAATCTCCTCACGCGTCATGCCGAGGGCAGGGCAGAACTGTCCCAACAGGCCGTGTACGGCGTTGGCCGGAATCTCCCAGATACGGAAGAAGCCCAGAACATGGTCTATACGGTAAGCGTCAAAATACTGAGCCATGTTCTGAAAGCGCCTGATCCACCACTGACAGCCGTCTTTCAGCATCGCGTCCCAGTTGTAAGTGGGGAATTCCCAGTTCTGTCCGTTGACCGAAAAATTGTCTGGAGGCGCACCGGCCTGCCCGTTGAGGTTGAAATAGTGCGGCTCCGTCCACACGTCACAACCATACCGGTTTACACCGATTGGGATGTCACCTTTCATCACGACGTGGCTGCGGCGGGCATAATCGTGCACTTCAAGCAGCTGCGTATGGAGCACAAACTGCACGTAATACCAGAAGGAGGCCTCGCGATACTCGCGTGAACGAGCATTGGTGAGTGCCTTGCGGTCGGCCTCGTTCCACGCATGGTGGTCGGGCCACTGCGAGAAACATGCCGTGCCGTACTTGTCGCGAAGCACACAATATTGTGCATAAGGCACGAGCCACTGCCCTGCCTCGGCAAAGAAATCCTTAAAAGCCTTGCTGTCCAGCACCTTGCTGCCTTCCTGTGCAAAGAGCAGACGCAGATAATCTATCTTGGCACAGTTTACCCGTTCATAGTCAATCTGCGGCAGAGCATTGAGTTGCTGTCGAAGGGCTTCGAAGTCGTTACGCTGTTTGGCATTCGCCAACGCAGGCAGCTGACGCAGGTCGGCATACTGCGGATGGATGGCAAAGATGCTGATGCAGCTGTAAGGGTACGAGTCAGTCCACGTATGTGTAGTGGTGGTATCGTTGACGGGCAGTATCTGCAACACGCGCTGGCCGGTGCCATTAACAAAGTCGACCATCCGCTTAAGGTCGCCGAAGTCGCCCACGCCAAAGCTACCCTCCGACCGAAGCGAGAACACGGGCACGAGCGTTCCGGCCAGACGAACATCGTAAAGCGGGAAGAAAACCTGGTCAAGACTGTACACAACCACCTCGCCCTGCTCCATTTGCGGAAGCTCTATGGTGCGGTTGTAGCCTGTTTCCCAGAGCGAAGCCGCCTTATTTTGGGTGTTGAGGGCGATAAACTTAAACTCAATCTTGCCGTCTGCAAACTGTGAGGCATCGAGGTCGACAACCCACTCGTTGAACTGATGTTCGGTCATAGGCAGAGCCTTGTCAGCATTCCAGTTGCCCAGCACGACACCTTTGCCGATAACGGCCAGCCTGTCGGCACCGCGAAGCTGCGGTGCACGCACCACCAGGCGCGCCGTAGACGGGAACGACGACTGTTTCAACGCCTCGGGCTGACGCCCGCGGATGCAGTCGGTAAGGGCCGAACTGTAGAGATAAGAGTCCTCGGGGATGTCGTTCCAGCGGTCGAACACCGTATAATGGGTGCCATGGACGGCTGTAAGTTCCAGCGTATGGCGTACGGTTGTCCACTCATGGCGCACGCTCCGCCCGCCGCGCTCAACCCCGTAATAGTAGGCAAGCACCCTGCGGCTTCCGCGCGACGGCAGCGACAGCTTGTAAGTCCAGCGTTCGCCATCAGTCGTCATCATACGATATTTAGTCTCCGTATTTCCATTGACGAGGTTCAGAACAAGTTCCTCGCCAAAGCGTGTCCGATAATCAATGTTAAATTTTAAATCCATGGTTTTTAGGTATTTTATTCTTTGCCAAAATTAAAAAATTAAGTCTTTAGCCTTACCGCCAATTATATCTATTGTGCAAAATAAATATGCAAACGTTTGCATTGACATATCTTTATTATATAATCAGAATGAAAAACAAGCCCGTCTCACAAATTTCCACGATGCAAAGATAGTATTTTTATAACAAAACAATAATTGTTACAGCTCAGAATAACGGGCCGTTAACATCATTCAGCAAAGAGGTGTAAAACACCGTCTTTTGACCTCTTTTTTATTACACTTTTGCCTTTACTGCACTATCGTCTTCCCTTTACGATGTAAACGCTTCGCCTTTACGATGTAAACGTCTTGCCTTTACGACGTAACCGGCCCGCCTTTACGATGTAATGGCAAGCCAATTACGCTATAATTAATTTGCTGTTAATCAATTATTTATACAACACACAAACACGTTTATGCCGTAATCGGATTGTCGTTACGCCGTAATCGTGTAAAACAGGCTGTCGCTCTATTTTTCCTTGATAAAAATCACAGATAATGAACCCAAAACAAAACAAATTCCGGCAACCACCATCATGTGGCTCTGCACACTACCCACACAGGTCAGGAGCATACCGCCTACAAGGGCAGCCACTATCTGCGGCACGCAGATGGTTCCGTTGAACAGGCCGAGGTATGCCCCCATATGGCCGTAACCCTGCAGGGCATTCGTCACAAACGTGAAAGGCATAGCCAGCATGGCTGCCCACGCGGCACCGATAAGCATAAACGGGACAAACAGCAGGTACTGGTTATGAACATAGGCAGACGCTACAAAACCAATGCCGCCCAATACCAGACTAAGCGCATAAATCAGCTTCCGGTTTGAGCATTTGGACAGCACGGGGGCCCAGAGCACCGAACCCAGGGCCTGAACGGCAAAGAGAATACCTACCCAGTTGCCAGCTTCCTGGTAGCCTGCGCTGGCCGTATCGGTCGTTCCCCAACAGTTTAAAGCTACGGTTCCGGGCGTGTATGTCCACATATAAACCATGGCAGCCCAGCAGAAAAACTGAACCAGTCCGACGCGCCAGAAGGTTGACGGCGCATTTTTGAGCAGCACAAACCAGTTGCCGCTGCCATGTTCCTTTTCCTCCACGTCCTCACGCCGGCCGTTATACTGTTCGTATTCGCGCGGCGGCCACTCCCTCACCTTGATAACCGTATAGACAACGCACAGCACGATGATGACAGCTCCTTCGTAGAAACTATAAATAACCGAATCAGGAACAACACCCTTCGGTGCCGTATTGGCAATACCTATAAATGCGAAAACAAAGGGAAATACAAAACCAACGAGAGAACCTGCATTACATAAAAAACTTTGAATTGAATAAGCTTTGGCCTTCTGCTTTTCGTTAACCATATCACCGACAAGCATCTTAAACGGCTGCATAGCCATATTAATAGAGGTGTCTAAAAACATAAGGGCAATCAAACCAAATATCATTGCCGTTGAGACACTCATGCCGAAACTCCCGGCATTCGGCAAAAGGCACATAACAAGCACGGCTAATGCTGCACCAATAAATAAATAAGGTATACGTCTTCCAAAGCGAGTCCAGGTTCTGTCTGAGCATGAACCAACAACAGGCTGAACAATAATTCCCATTAATGGCGGCAGAATCCAGAAATAATTTAAATGGTGCGGGTCGGCACCCAGCGTGGCAAAGATTCGTGAAACATTGGCACTCTGCAGGGCATAAGCAATCTGAACTCCGAAAAAGCCGAAGCTCAGATTCCACAATCCCCAGAACGACATGTTGGGTTTTTGTTTCAATTTTGTTTCCATAATATTATATTTGTTGTTTTCTCATCGTGTAGTGCCTCGCATCACAAGGCGTGTTCTGACCACTCTCTTTTCCACATGGTCCATGGGAAGTTCCCCTTCGACCTTGGAAATAAGGATGTTGGCAGCCTCTTCGCCAACCATCACGCCGCGCTGCTCAACCGTAGTGAGCATGGGGTCACAGGCTACGGCACGCTGCCCGTTGGTAAAACCGCAGACGGAAATATCCTGCGGCACACGGTAACCCATACGCTTTGCCGTGTAAAGAATGCCGATGGCGGTATCGTCGTTCACCGCAAAGAAAGCGTCCGGAACATCTTCCTGCGAAAGAATATCAGGGGTAATGGCCTCTGCATCAGTCCTGTTGTCGCATATTCTAAAAAAGCGTTCGTCAGGTTTAAGCCCGTTCTTCAGCAGCGCGTCGCGGTAACCGTTATAGCGGTTCTTCGATATTTCAAGCGTCATGGGCGAGCCATAATAGGCAATGTGGCGGCAACCGGTATTGATTAAATGGGACACGGCATTGAAAGCTCCCTGATAATCGTCAACCACTACGCGGCTGCAGTCGAGGCCCGTACAGATGCGATCGTAGAAAACCAGCGGCACACCGTGGTCGATAAGTCTCTGAAAGTGGCCGTATTGCTGCGTATCCTTAGCCTGGGAAACGATGACGCCGCACACCTTATGCTCATAAAAACGCTGGCAAAGAAGCATTTCGCGGTCATACTGCTCGTTGCTCTGGCCTACCATTATCGTGTAACCGCGCGAGGTTGCCTCCTGTTCAATGCCGCTAAGGACAGAAGAAAAATAGAAGTGTGCAAACTGCGGGACAATGACTCCAATGATTTTTAACGGCTTCCGTCGGCTGTTACGCAGACTCTCGGCCAGCATATTGGGGAAATAATTATGTTCGCGTGCGTAACGGTTTATCCTGTTACGCTGCTCCTCGCTAATACGAGGACTGTCGCGTAATGCACGCGATACCGTAGCCACTGAAACGCCAAGCGTCCGGGCTATATCTTTCATCGTTATGGGAATAGACTTTTCCATCACTTACTTCTTAGGTTTCAGGAGATTATATCTCTACGGCGCAAAAATAAGCAAAAAGGCTTTTCAGCCGCTAAAGAGCCTTAAATTATATTGACTTAAATCAATGCAAACGTTTGCGCTACCAAATAAAC
The DNA here is from genome assembly GCA_938018155.1 of uncultured Prevotella sp. GTDB lineage: Bacteria > Bacteroidota > Bacteroidia > Bacteroidales > Bacteroidaceae > Prevotella. The sequence goes on along the minus strand of CALIIG010000040.1, from coordinate 10,714 downwards.
GATTTAACATTGAAAAAAGTATGGCGTACTTAAATTAAACTTAATTTTGCAACGAACGGAAGACCTAGAGACCATTTTCACCCAAACAATGCAACTCCCTGTAAGATAACAAGAAAGGATATTTACATGAATAAGATTGCCTGAAAACAAAAAGTAACAATAATTATAAACAAGTAAAACTTAAAAATCAGAAAAGATGAAGCAGGTAAAAATTACAACACCTCGCAGAGCCCTCACGTTTTTATGCGGATTGGCTTTGTCGGCTGCCGCTTTTGCACAGCAGGTGGTCGTGAAAGGCCATGTAGTAGACGCTACCGGCGAGCCCATCACAGGCGCAACTGTGCGCGTGCAGGGACAGCAAGGCGGTGTAGTAACCGACATCGATGGAAACTTCACGCTGAAAGCAAACAGCGGTGCAACGGTTACAATTGACTACATTGGCTATGCAAGTTACAAGGGAACTGCAGCTCCCAACATGAACGTTACACTGACGGAAGGCAACGAAAAGTCGCTCAATGAAGTGGTAGTCATCGGTTACGGCGTTGCCAAAAAGTCGGACTTGACAGGTTCGGTAGCTGCCCTCAAACCAGACTCAAAGAACAAAGGCGTCGTTGTAAACCCGCAAGATATGCTTGCAGGCAAGGTGGCCGGCGTGAATATTACCAGCGATGACGGTACACCGGGCGGTAAATCAAACATCAGAATACGTGGCGGTTCGTCACTGAACGCCAGCAACGACCCGCTGATTGTCATCGACAACGTGCCTATTGACAACACAGGTGTAAAGGGAGTGGCAAACATTCTCTCTACAATCAATCCGCAGGATATTGAGAGTTTCAACGTCCTGAAAGACGCATCGGCAACAGCTATCTACGGTAGCCGCGGCTCGAATGGTGTTATCATCATTACCACCAAGAAAGGGCACAAGGGCGGCGTTAAGGTTTCTTACAACGGCAGTATGACGGTAAGTGTGAAGAAAAACACCATCGACGTACTGGATGGAGACAGTTTCCGCGCACTCATTAAAGAGAAATGGGGTAAAAATTCTAAGGCTTACAGTGCTCTCGGTACGGCGAATACAAACTGGCAGGACCTCATATACCGCACGGCTCTCAGCCAGGATCACGGCGTCACCGTTTCGGGAGCTGTCGGCAATACGCTGCCATATCGCGTGTCGGTAGGCTATACTGACCAGCAGGGTATTCTGAAAACATCCGACTTCAAGCGTCTTACAGCATCGTTCAACTTAAGCCCTTCGCTCCTGAATAACCACCTGAACATCAACCTGAACGGTAAGGGAATGTATGCCCACAGCCGTTTTGCCGAAGGGGGTGCAGTGGGAGCTGCCGTCAATATGGACCCGACGCAAAGTCCGTACGCATACACCTCACGCTTTCATACCGCAAAAACCATTGACGCAAGTGGTAACAAATCGTTTGGCTATTTTGCAGACCAGACGCTTAAAAACTTCAACGGCTACTTCGTATGGCCCAAGGCAGGCAACTACAGTGATACCGATTGGCCTTACACTTACAATGAACTGGCGACAGCAAACCCATTGGCACTTCTGAACGAAAAGAAAGATATTGCCAACAGCCGCGAGTTTATCGGCAGTGCCGACTTTGATTATAAGGTGCACGGCTTTGAAGATTTACGCCTGCATGCTACCCTTGGTGCCGACATCGCCAAAGGTAAACAGACTACTGACCAGACACCGGCTTATCAAAGTAACGGCGAAGCCTACTATGGAAAGCATGGTTACGAGTCGATTCTGAAACGTAACTTGTCACTGAGTGCCTACGCACAGTATTACCATGACTTCAATGATGCTGCCAAGAATCACTTTGACATCATGGGCGGTTACGAGTATCAGCACTTCTGGAATAATAAGAAAAACAACTATTGGGGCTTCTACGGTGCCGGCAATACCAAAACAGGTGCCATCGTTGACCAATGGGGAAAGCCCACCGGAGAGACGGGAAATCTCGCAGGACATTACTATTCCCCATCTACTTATGAGACTAAGAGCGAAAACTTCCTCGTATCTTTCTTCGGCCGTGCCAACTGGAGCCTCATGGAACGCTACTATCTAACGGCAACCGTGCGCGACGACGGGTCGTCCCGTTTCAAGGATCACTGGTCGGTATTCCCCTCTCTGGCCTTTGCATGGAGGGTGAAAGATGAGAACATGTTCCAGAAAATCAAGTGGCTTTCTGACCTGAAACTGCGTCTCGGATGGGGTATGACGGGTCAGCAGGACGTCAATAACGACTATGCCTGGATTCCTACTTACACCCGCAATACGGGCACAGGAGCTTTCTATCCTGCCGACGGCGACGGCACTTTATATCGTCCGGACAACTACACACCCGACTTAAAGTGGGAAACCACCACCACTTATAATATAGGTATTGACTGGGGAGTGCTCAACCAACGCCTCAGCGGGTCTGTCGACTGGTACTATCGCAAGACCACCGATCTGCTGAACTATGCGCCCACAGAGGCTCTTTCGGCATTCCGAAATCAGGCTTGGCAGAATATCGGCTCAATGTCGAACAGCGGTATTGAAGCTGCCATCAGCTGGAAAGCCGTACAGAGCCACGGATGGTATTGGACGCTCGACTATAACTTTACTTTCAACCACAACAAGATTACCGACCTGAACGGTGCAAGCTCTAACGGCAAACCGGTACCCAATACCAATGTCAAACTCGGAATTGACAAGTATTTAGAGTATAACCAGGTAGACCATCCTATGAACTCGTTCTGGGTTTTCCAGCAGGCATACGACCAGAATGGCCGTGCCATTGAAAACGCAGTAGTTGACCGTAACGGTGACGGACAGATTACAGATGCCGACCGTTACTTCTACAAATCGCCCGCACCACCAGTAACAATGGGCCTTGCCTCACGCCTTGAACACAATAACTGGGATCTCAGCTTCTCGTTACGTGCAAACCTTGGCAACTATGTGTTTGATGGTATTGGTTTAGGTTTCCACAACGTCAGCCCCAATGCACTGTTCTCTTCTACCAACGCCCTTAACAACAAAACCGCCAAAGCCGTTGCAGAAGGCTGGCAAACTGACGACACTTCAGCCCAATTGTCTGACAAATGGGTACACAACGCCTCTTTCCTGAAGATGGACAACATCACCCTGGGCTATAGTTTCGACAAACTTTTCAAGAGTGGAAACTGGAACGGCATTGGCGGACGTGTCCATGCTACAGCTTCTAACGTGTTCACTATCTCCAATTATAAAGGCCTCGATCCTGAAATTTTCAACGGATATGACAACAATATCTATCCGCGTCCATTCTCAGTTATCGTTGGCTTGAGCCTGAACTTCTAACTTTAAAAGCATATTAAGTCATGAATAAAAATATTAAAAGTCTGTTTTCTGCAGCAGTCATCACCCTCTCCCTGGGTCTGACATCATGCACGGGCGACCTTAATGTTACACCCATTAACCCCAATATGAATACACAGGTCGACCCTGTGGGCCTCTTCAACAAGTGCTACGCCAATCTGGCCATAGCCGGAAATAGTACTGGTGATGGCGAGTGTGACGTTGACGGTCTGGACGGAGGTACATCCGGTTTCATCCGCCAGCTCTGGAATTCCAATGAATTAACCACCGACGAAGCAATCTGTCACTGGGGCGATAACGGCATCAGCCAGTTCTGTTACAATACATATGATGCCAGCCACCCGATGTTGAACGGCTTCTTTGCCCGCCTGACGACCGGTATCTCCTATTGTAATCAGTATCTCAACGTGTGCAAGGACGTCGACGCTACCAAGACTGCAGAGATTCGCTTTGTGCGTGCATTAGAGTATTATTTCCTCATGGATGCATTCGGAAATGTGCCTTTTGCCGAATCGCTCACGAAGCCTGTACTCAAAAAACGCACCGAGATATACGACTGGATAGAGAAAGAACTGCTCGAAATTGAGCCACAACTTTCTCAGGCTAAGGCTAAAAAGTCTACTGACGCAGGCTATTATCGTGCCGACAAAGCCGCTGTATGGATGCTTCTTGCACGCCTTTACCTGAACGCTGAAGTATATACAGGTACTGCCCAGTGGGCTAAAGCTGCCGAATATGCACATAAGGTGATGACATCCGACTATCGTCTCAACACCACCGCTACAGGCCAATGGAGTGCTTATCAGAAGCTGTTCATGGGCGATAACGGTGAGACAAGTGCCGCTTATGAAGGCGTTTTCCGCATCGGTCAGGACGGAGTTAAGACTACTTCCTGGGCCGGAACCTGTTTCCTGATGGGCTCGACCTTTGACGGAAACATGCACGCCGACGTGTCGGGCACCTATCCTCAAGCAACCAATGGCACAGGACAGACCTGGGGCGGCAACCGTGCGCGCAAGGAATTAGTAGAGAAATTCTTCCCCAATGATGACGCACCTAACATTTCCTGCACCCGCATGCCGGCGGCTGCCAACGATGATCGCGCCATCTTTGACGGCATCGGTCGTACGCTTGACAATGGCAACGGCTCTATGGGAAGCTTTACCGATGGTTTCGCCGTGGCTAAATGGAACAACTTTAAGACCGACGGAAGCGTGGGACACAATGATAATTATCCCGACACCGACTTCTTCCTGTTCCGCGTTGCCGAAGCTTATCTCATCTATGCCGAGGCTACTGCACGCCAGAACGGAGGTACGACAACCACCGACGGCACTGCAGCCATCAACGCCTTGCGCAACCGCGCCCATGCCATGACGAAGACAGGCTACAGCATGAACGACATCTGCGACGAGTGGAGCCGTGAGTTTTACTTCGAGGGTCTGCGCAGGCCTACCCTCATTCGCTTCGGACGCTTCGGCGGAGACAACAATTATAACTGGAGCTATAAAGGCGGAGCCAAGAACGGCCGCAATTTCGCCGACACGAAAAACATCTTTGCAATACCGGCCGATCAGGTGAGAGGTGCTCTCACGCAGAACCCCGGATACTAAAGTTTTCGATACATCACACTACTGGGAAAGACGGAGCCTGCGTTCCGTTCTTCCACCAACAAAAAATCAAAACACAATATGAAAAAGATCATAAAATCAGCTTTGCTGCTGCTTTGCGGAATAGGTCTGTTCGCTGCCTGCAATGACGACACGGAGCATAACCCTACCATCCAGCAGCCCAAGACCTTTGTGCTGAACACTCCAGCCTATGCAACGTCGCTCGTTGACCTTTCCACGTCAATCAGCATGCCTTTTACGTGGTCGCAGCCAGCCTATGGTTTCCCTGCTGTTGCAACCTATCAGATACAGATTTCGGCCAATAACACATGGACTAAAGACATTCAGGCCGGTGAGATTGATGCCCAAAAGAAACCCGTTGGCGACTATAAAACCTTCGACCAAGAGTATACAACCGTCAAGGCAAAGCTGTCAGCAGCCGACATTGCCACCGCTCTCGAGCAGATTACGCACTATGCCAAAAACGCCGTTCCCGCCACACAAAAGATGTATGTGCGCGTGCGCGCCGCTTTCGCAGGCGATACCATCTATTCAAATACGGTTACTGTCAACGTTGCTCCTTACTATATCGAACTCAAAGATGCGGCTCCTGTCGAGTGGTATCTGATAGGAAGCTGCATCGGCGACGGTACATGGGGCAACAGCGGAGCCGCAAACGTAGGCAAGTCGCTTATCCCGTTGTATATGATTGACGGTCAGGAGTATGACCGAAAAACCGGTACCGGCAAGATTTCCTATACAGGATTCTTCCCTGCAAACGGCCAGTTCAAGCTTGTTAAGAACCCTGGTTCATGGGACACGCAGATTGATTACAACAAGTTTACCAACATCAGTGGCGACAGTAAATTCGAGAAGAGCAGCGACGGAAACGTTGTTGTCAAGACAGCTGGCTATTATACCGTCACCGTTGATACCAAGGAGGGCACGGCCACTATTGAAAAATATACCGGCGCAGTTACACAACACGCAGCTATTTTCCTGGCTGGCGACTACAACTCGTGGAATGTAACCTCTGGTGGTATGGACGCAATCTCTACCTATACAGGTGCTGAAAACCACAACTGGACGACAACAGTTACCTTTACGGCCGACGGCGAGTTCAAGTTCTCTGACGGTACAAAATACTGGGGTGGCATTGATTTCCCATACGGAATAGCCAGTACCACAGGCGGAAAAAACAAGTATACCGCCGGAACATATACCGTTTTCTTCAACGATATTACCGGTCAGTATTACTTTATTGCGCCCGAAAACTAACCAATAAGCAAACCGAGGAGATACGTTCCCCGAGTTCTGTATCTCCTCCCAAAGACGAAAAACAATGAAAAAAAGCATATTATTCATGGGCCTTGCACTGGCATTTGCCAGCTGCAGCGATACCTACGAAGACTGGGGCTCACCACAAAGCAGTGAGCAAGAGGCAGCAAAGACCGTAAGCATGACCCTCAGCGAGGCACCTGCCATCAATTTTGCCACACTCTCTACCGACTCCGTCCAGCTCTTCGTCCCTACAATGAAGGTAGAAGATGCCGCTTCCAACACCTACACCGTAACGCTTTTCAACGCCGACAAGAGCCAGACCAAACAGGTTACAGCCAACGCCGACGGCAAGGTTAAGACGTCAGAGCTCGAAGCTGCTTTCAATGCCTTATGGGGCCGACGCCCGCAACAGCGCGACGTTACACTGCATGTTGAAGCTCTTACCACCATCAACGGCATGAAGATTAAGAACGAAGGCAACACCACGGCTAAGATAACGCCTAATGCTCCCGTCCTTGAGGACCACTATTACTATATGGGAACGAACAACTCGTGGTCAAAAACCGACAAGACGTTTGAGCTTCAGAACGGCGGCGGTGACATATACGACAACCCCGTTATCAGTGTAATCATTCCCTCTGCCAAGGCTGCAGGCGGAACGATGGCAGCCGAAAACAGCTTCAAAATTATACCACAATCAGCATACGAAAGAGGGCCAGCCAACTTCTTTGACGGCGATATTATCGGCTCGGCTGTGGATGGAGACGAAAGCATGAGCGGCAGCTTTGTCACAGGCAAGAACGACGAGGTGGCAAAAGCCTTCAAGATTAACCAGACGGCTCACCCCGGAAAGTATTATAAAATTGAGCTTAACCTGCTCGAAAAAACCTATAATATCACCGCGATGAACGACCCGGAGCTGTTCCTTACTGGCAGTAACTACAGCTGGGGAGGCACATGGGTTCCTCTTGTTCCTGTACACAGCACCACCGATACTTTCTGGAAGTTAATTTATCTCCATGCCAACGAGGAGTTTAAATTTGCGCCACAGGCTGCCTGGGGCAACGATTTCGGTTCACAGGCAACCATTAACGACCAGGCCGGTGCAGGCATAACCGACAACGGCGGCAACATCAAGGTAGCTAATGCAGGATGGTACCTGCTCGTGGTTGTGAACGGAGCAACCCGCAAGGTAAGCATTCTCCGCCCTGAAGTATATCTGATGGGCTCGACGGCTCCGGTGAACAACTGGACATTCGACAGTCATAACATCTTCACCATACCGGCTACCGAGAGCGGCGAATTTGTGTCACCGGCCATCGCTGCCAACGGAGAGGTGCGCATGTGCGTCAATTTAAGCGGATACGATTGGTGGAAAACCGAGTTTATCGTAACCGCCGCAGGCAAGCTGAGCTATCGTGGAAAGGGTGGCGAACAGGCACGAATCAACGTGCATACCGGCCAGAAGGTGCACATCAACTTCACCAATGGCACGGGCAGCTATCAGTAAACATTAAATATTTTTCCGATAAACAAAGGAGGCGGCCCCCGTCAGAGGGTCGCCTCTTTTGTCTCACCGCTTTGAAAAACTTACCCAACCTCACAATATAAAACCCTTCATGATATGAAAAAAATTGTAAAAACACTTCTTCTTGCCCTCGCCATGCCGCTTGCCGCACAGGCACAAGGATGGCCCTCAAGCTACGAGGGGGTCATGCTTCAGGGCTTTTACTGGGACAGCTTCAAGGACACACGCTGGGTGAAACTGCAAAAGCAGGCACCCGATTTCAACGGCTACTTCTCCCTTGTATGGCTGCCACAGAGCGGCAAAACCAACGGAAGCCTCTCCATGGGCTACGATCCCTACTACTTTTTTAACCAAAATTCGAGCTTCGGTACGGCTGAAGAGCTGCGTTCGCTCATCAAAACCTTCCGCACAAACAACATAGGAGCCATTGCCGACGTGGTGATTAACCACCACCAAACCAATGGTTGGTGGAACTTTCCAAGTGAGACATACGGCACGGAAACGTACCAGTTGCAGACTACCGACATCGTTGCCAACGACGACGCACACAATGCAGGCTACACCACGGCGGCGCAGGCACAGCGCGACGGCATCACGCTGAGCAGTAACAACGACGAGGGAGAGGACTTCTCGGGCATGCGCGACCTCGACCATAAAAGTGCCAACGTGCAGCGTATTGTCAAGGCTTACGAGCACTTTCTGGTTAACGACCTCGGCTATATCGGCTTCCGCTACGATATGGTCAAGGGTTTCGACGGCTCGCATGTGGGCAATTACAACGATGCTGCAGGCGTAAGCTTCTCGGTAGGCGAATGTTGGGACAACTCGGGTACGATTACCAACTGGATCAACGCCACCGGAAAGCGCAGTGCTGCCTTTGATTTTCAGTTCAAGTATGTGGTGAACAACGCCGCCAATACCGGCAACTGGGGCAACCTCGGACAACACAATCCGCAAGGCGATATGCCGCTCATCAACAACAATGCCTACCGCCGCTACGCCGTTACCTTTGTTGAAAACCACGACACACAGCTTAGAGCCGACGGCTCCAGCAACGGACCGCTCCTGCGTGATACCCTTGCAGCCAATGCCTACATGCTGGCCATGCCGGGCACGCCTTGCGTTTTCTACAGGCATTATCAGGCTTATCCCGACCAGATAAAGGCCATGATTGACGCCCGCAAGGCCGCAGGTATCACCAACACAAGCGATTATTCGCCCTACCGCAGCACGGCAGCCTATTACGGCTGCATTGTCAACGGCACGAAAGCCGACCTGCTTGTGCTCGTGGGCAGCGGCTACAGCGAGCCTGCCGCCAACCGTTTCGTGAAGATATTAAGCGGCCGTCACTATGCCTACTACCTGTCGCCGTCGGCCGAAACGCCTTTCGCCGACAAGCCTTCGGGCAGCTATGCCCAGAGCTTCAGCACCACGCTTACGGCCGTCAGTGCCACAGCGGGTGCCCGCCTGGTATATACCCTCGACGGGTCTACGCCCACGGCATCGAGCCTGCAGGCCGAAAGCGGTACGCGCATAGCCATCAACCGCGTTGAAGGCAGCATGGTAACGCTGAAAGTGGGCCTGCTTATCGGAGGCCATGTATCAAATATTGTAACCCGGACATATTCCTTTCCTGCCCCGGAACAGGTAAGTTTCCAGACTCCTCCTACAGGCTATACATGGAACGCCTACTTTATAGCACCTGCCTCCTGGGACGCAGATACCAGCGTATATGCGTGGGTATGGACACCCACAACGTCAAATTACTCACCCGACGACAATGCCACGTGGCCGGGCGATAACAAACATGTTTATTGCATAGGCCGCACAGCGAACGGCCGTTACATCTGGCAGTGGTGCTATTATGGAACGAAAACGTCGGCCCCTAAGTTCATTATCTTCAACAACGGGCAAAGTGGCGTCGGCTCAAACCAGACGCATGACATGACCTTTACGAACGGCGGATGGTATGACATGACAACCACCGCAGCCAACCCTGCGTTAGGTATCGGCCACGTTACCGTGCCGTCGGCTTCCGGAGCCGGTGCCGACTACTACACCCTCGACGGCACACGCGTCAGCAAGCCCGTGCAAAAGGGTATCTATATCTATAAGGGACGCAAGGTTATTGTGCGTTAATCCCGCGGCTTTACGCTAAAAAGGCGGTGGCTTCCTGCAATAAGGAATCCACCGTTTTTGTGTATCGTTACAACCGTTTTACGACAACGATACCTTGTTTTCATTATAAGGTTCATTGTTCGGCGACCGTCAGCAACGCTGTCGACGGTCGTCACACCCATCGTTCGACGGTCGCCGTACGCGCTGCTGACGGCCGTCGAACAACGAACATAACGCTGTAAAACAAATGCCTTAACGCAATTATCCGTTTGCCTTTACATCGTCATAAGCTGACGATTTGGCAAATTTGGCTACGACAAATGAGCATACGGCGCGAATCTTCTTATGATTTTCCCGGGCATAATCGGCCGCATAATCGAGCAATTCCGATGCTACGCCACGGCCACCAAAAGCAGGATCAACCACCGTGTGTTCAATAGCCATCTGCTCGTCACTATCCCACGTATAAGACATATAGCCCATACGTTCCTGTCCGTCAAAGGCTTCGAAGATGCCTTCGCTACCTTGTTCTGTTCTTTTTATTTCCATCATTCTATGGTATAACAAAAAGCCTGCCAAGGCGTTATTCAGGAGACGGGAGGGTATTATTCAGGAGACAGGAGTTAAGGAGTTAGGAGGAGTTAAGACAACACTTTGTCCTTATCCTATATTGGTATAACCATCTAACAGGCATTTGTCTTAACTCCTCCTAACTCCTTAACTCCCGTCTCCTTAGTAATGCCTTAACTCCCTAACTCCTTTTAACTTCTTAACTCCTGGATAATTCCTCCTTAACTCCTAAAAACT
>CALIIG010000039.1 GCA_938018155.1 uncultured Prevotella sp. | reverse complement strand
GAAGAAATTAGTTTTAATGTTCGTAGCTATTGCAGCTATCTCTTTCGCATCTTGTGGTAACAAGAACACTACTGCAGCTTCTACAAACGATTCTGACACAACAGCAGTTAACGATTCTGCTGACACAACTGCTCAGGATACTACAGCTCATGACACTACAGTAATGAAGTAAGTTTTAGTTCGTTAGCACGAATTGAAAATTGAGAGACACCGCTTTGGGTATTACCCAAGGCGGTTTTTTCGTATGTTTTAAATCAGAAATTATCTTGCTTTAAACCAACAGGAAACCGATTTTATACTAATAAGGATATTATATTATACGAATAAGGATATTATATTATACGAATAAGGTTGAAACCAAACCTGACAGAGGAAAACAGTTAACAGGCCTGCTTCCCACAGACAATACCATACAAAGGCTGATATATGCAAGTTGCAGCATGGTGATAAAGTCATCATGCTGCAACCTGCTTTTATAATTCATGAGATATTTAGAATGGGGTCATCATGCCCGGGTTGTCTAAAGGGTCATCGTCATCCTGCCCAAGCCGTGAGCTAATAATCTCACCACCTCCCATATCGTTTGGCAAAGGTGCCAGCATTGCATCCTCGGGGTTGGCAAATCGCGTGTATTGCCCCTGGAAAGAAAGCAATACATCGCCCGTCGCACCTTTACGATGCTTGGCAATTATAATTTGTGCTTTACCACGAAGATCGTTGCCTTTCCCATCATCATACAGGTGATAGTATTCGGGACGATGCACAAAAAGCACCATGTCGGCGTCCTGTTCTATGGCTCCCGATTCGCGCAAGTCGCTTAGTTGTGGACGTTTTCCCTCCAGTCCGTCGCGGTTTTCAACTGTACGATTCAATTGTGACAGCGCAATCATAGGTATATCAAGCTCTTTGGCAAGGCCCTTAAGCGACCGCGATATAGTAGATACCTCCTCCTGACGATTACCGAAACGTGCGCCGTTGGCGTTCATCAGCTGCAGGTAGTCAATCATAATTACCTTTACTCCTTTCTCACGAACCAGACGCCGTGCCTTGGTACGAAGTTCAAAAATCGACATACCCGGTGTGTCATCAATATAAAGAGGTGCCCCCGTAAGCCTCGAAAGATTCTTGTCCAGGCGTTCCCACTCGTCGCGTGCCAGCTGTCCATTCATTATCTTTTTGCCCTCAATTTCACAGACATTCGATATCAAGCGGTCAACCAGCTGCACATTATTCATCTCCAGAGAGAAGAAAGCGACGGGCGTTTTAAAGTCGACGGCAATGTTTTTAGCTATGGAAAGAGCAAACGATGTTTTGCCCATGGCCGGTCGCCCTGCAATAATAATAAGGTCACTCTTTTGCCATCCCGACGTCATATCGTCGAGCTTGGTAAATCCTGACGCAATACCCGTCAAGCCTGATGAGTTTGCCGACGCCTTCGAAAGGATGTCAACGGCCTGTCTGATAACCGGATCGATCTGAGTATAATCCTGTCGCATGTTCTTCTGCGAAAGCTCAAACAGCCCGCTTTCTGCCTCTTGCATCAGCTCGTCTGTGTCTACTGTGGGGTCAAAGGCTTTGGTTTCTACCACACTTGCAAACGATATGAGCTGGCGAGCCAGGAATTTTTGTTGCAGAATTTTAGCATGATACTCAATGTGTGCCGATGAAGCCACGTGTGATGTAAGGTCTACAACGTAAGTCGGACCGCCCACATCGTCGAGCGTTCCTTCCCTTTGCAGCTCGTTTGTAACGGTCATTATATCGACCGGATTTTCGTCAAAGTTCAGCTTTTGTATCGCCTGGTAAATCTTTTGATGACGTGGTTCATAGAAAGTTTCAGGCCTGAGCATTTCCGAAACAACCGAAAACGCGTCCTTATCTATCATCAAAGCACCCAGCACTACCCTCTCAATATCAGCAGCCTGCGGTTGCAAGTGGCCATAAGCAGGGTCAATAGGAGCTGTGGCTCTTTTGCGACGAGAGCCTGTATTCGATGATTTGTTCGAGTCTGGCATGCTGTATTACTGGTGTTTAGTTGGACAAAATTACAAAAAATCCACAAATAAGTTTCCCGCCTTTCGCCTTTTTCTTTTATTTTTGCAATAGTTTTTATTTTCTACTTACGCTATGCTGACATTTCCCTGCGCCAAGATTAATCTTGGGCTCAACATTATATCCGAACGCGAAGATGGCTATCACAACTTAGAAACTGTATTTTTTCCCGTTCCCCTTACTGATGCTTTGGAAGTAAAACTCATGCACAACGACTTCCCGTCGTGCGAGCCCTGCGACCTGAAAATTACGGGAAATGCCGTCGACTGCGACGAACAGAACAACCTTGTTGTAAAGGCTTACAAGCTATTGGCGCAAGATTTCAGCTTGCCTCGCGTCCATATGCATTTGGTAAAACGTATTCCTATGCAAGCGGGTATGGGCGGAGGGTCGGCCGATGGTGCTTTTATGATCAGACTTCTTGACGAGCGTTTCCGGCTGAATATGGGCATAGCCGAAATGGAACGCTATGCAAGCCGCTTAGGTTCCGACTGTGCTTTCTTTATCACCGCAGAGCCATCGTTTGGCACCGGCCGCGGAGAGGTTCTCGAACCCGTACAGATTGCAGAGAACAATTTGCAGGCATTCTATATCGTTATCGTCAAACCCGCTGTGGCTGTATCTACTCGTGAGGCTTTCAAACAGATGGTTTGCCGTCAGCCCGGGCATTGTTGCCGCGACATTGTACGCCAGCCTGTTGAAACATGGAAAGCGATGCTGACCAACGATTTTGAAATTCCCGCCTTCCGTCAACATCCTGAACTGGCCGCCATTAAACAGCAATTATACAACCTTGGTGCCGTATATGCACAGATGAGTGGCAGTGGAAGTGCTTTTTTCGGCCTTTTCCGCAACGAGCCTCAGCAGGTAAAGGAGGCTTTCCCCGGCTGTTTTACCTTTGCCTCAAAACTTTAATTATACCACCCCGTTACCGTTGTCTATAAGGCACCGAGCTTTTTCAGTTCGGCGTATACACGGTGCACGGGCAGGCCTACCACGTTAAAGTAGCTGCCGTTTATGGCTGTTACGCCCATCAGGCCAATCCATTCCTGTATGCCATACGCCCCCGCCTTGTCTAAAGGATGGTATTTTTCAACGTAGAATTTTATTTCATCATCGGTTAATTCTGCAAAGGTTACGTCGGTTATATCCGAAAAAGTTACCTGCTTTTCGCTTGTCGTGAGGCATACACCCGTAATAACCTGATGGGGTTTCCCGCTCAACCGGCGCAACATTTGCATGGCATCGGCCTCGTCGTGCGGCTTTCCCAGAATCTCGTTACCCAGCACAACAACGGTATCGGCGGTGAGCAGCACCTCTCCCTCTGCCACAGTGTAAGCTCCTGCCTTTTCACGAGCAATATACTGTGGTACTTTTTCTACGGGCAAATTCTTTGGATAACCTTCGTCAATACCTTGTATAACATGTACCTCAAAGTCGATACCCAATTCCCTCAACAGCTCTTTGCGACGAGGAGAATTGCTCGACAGTATAATCTTCATCATTCCGTTTCTTATCCCTAATACAAGTTCCGGCGTTTCTTTCTGCCCGTTTTACACGGCTTTTATTTACCAGCCAAAGGCCTTTGCGCTGCTAAGCCAGTAGCCATGAGCCTTTAAAACCTGTTCCAAAACATCACGGGCACAGCCTGTTCCTCCTTTATATTGCGACACATACAAAGATATGGCCTTTATGTCGGCACAAGCATCGGCCGGACAACACGGGCATCCTGCACGGCGCATAATCTCATAATCGGGAATGTCGTCGCCCATATACACGATTTCTTCGTCAGTAAGACTATAGCGTTGCTTAAACTCTTCGTACACGTCTATCTTTACGGCACACTTCAAATATATGTCTTTTACACCCAGACAAGCATACCTGTTGCGAATGGCTTCAGAGTTTCCGCCAGTCATTATAACGCATCTTATGCCCATTTTTTCGGCCAGTTGTATGGCGTAGCCGTCCTTGATATTCAATGTTCGCACAGGCATGCCGTCGCCATCCATCCCAACAGTAGAAGCCGAAAGCACGCCATCAACATCGAAGATAACCGCCTTTATCTGCTTTAAATTGTAGTTTATCATAGCCTCGGCTTAGTCTTTTACCGTCACATTTTCCCATTTCAAACGGTCTTCGTTTTGTAAAGGGCGTTCGTCGGCAGGGTGACCGATGGCCAGCACGCACAGCACCTGCAGTTCTTCAGGCAGTGAGAGTATGCCGTGAATGATGTCGTTGGCACTTGTTCCGTCTGAAAGGCCGCGCCCGCGCATCTGTATCCAGCAGCTGCCAAGCCCCAGTTCTTCAGCCTGGTATTGCATGGTGACGGCAGCAATACTGCCATCTTCAATCCAGCATTCGTCCTCGTCGGGATTGCCCAGCACAACAATGGCCAGGGGAGCACCCGCAAGAAAGGCGGCTCCGCCGTTTTTAGCTTCGCTTATTTTTTCTATATCCGTCTTGTTATCAACCACTACAAACCTCCAGGCTCTGGTGTTTTTGGCCGTAGGCGACATCAGTGCTGAACGCAGAATAAGCTGTACATCATTTGCATCAACTTCCTGACCGGTAAACTTTCGGTGGCTGCGACGCTGCTGAACAAGGGTTTTAAACTGTTCCATAAACTTTTTATGCCAATTAAATAAAATGATTGTTGCGTTATTGTCTATACACGGACAAAGATACAAAAAAACATCAAACATACAAGTTACGGTCATGTGCTTTCTTCGTTCATTGCAGGATATTCAACAGCTTACGCCCTTTTTACTGATGCAACAGGCCCTTT
>CALIIG010000038.1 GCA_938018155.1 uncultured Prevotella sp. | reverse complement strand
CGTCGTACGCGCTGCTGACGGCCGTCGAACAGTGAGCATTGCGATGTAACGATAAAATATAACGGGCACAATGCTATTGCATTATGCCCGTTACGACAGGAGCATAACAGCGTTATGCCCTCAGAAAAAGGTTGCTATGCACTGTGTTTCCTGTTGAATGGTTATTTCAAAGACGATACCCACGCAGCAGTTGTATTCTTGATCCAGTCGACAACAAGGTCGGTAGAGCCGGGCAGGATGCCTGCCTTGCTGTATACTACATCGGCTTTTATGCCTTTCAGATAATCGGGTTTCTCCTTCTTTGTAGCCTTGTCCATTGACGAAACACTGGACATAAGGTATATGCCCTGCACCAGAATGCGCTTCTTTTCCCTGGCTGCACGTTCGAGCAAAGGCTTTACGTCGTCGGCAAAATAGTAGCCCATCGCGATAAGATTCTGGTCAACATAGTTGATCGATGTGTTCTTTTTCACGTAGTCGGCCGTGCGTTTCATGGTGCTTTTCCAGAATCCGATGCGCTCAGGATCGCCGTGAGCCAGCAGCAAAACCGCCTCATTGGCAGGGTCTTTTGACATGTTTTTGATTTCGCGTAACATCGATTTCTCAATGACATCGCCCTCATAAAGCGTCGGGCCAACGATAATACGCATGTTGGTTTTCACCAGCCGGGCGTTCTCTGCAGCCAGCTCCTTAAGCGTAGAAGGGGTGTATTTCTGTCCCAAAATATTTGGAATGTCATCCTCAGAATGGCTTGAAGGCGCAATAAAAAGAGGCAGAACAAACACCGTATCCATATGTTCACGTTCGCAATCGGCGATTACTTCGGGTATGTTCGGCGATGTAAACTCCATTAAAGCTACACGTTTATAGTCGATGCCTGGCATGTCAATGCCCTGCAACATCGGCTCAATGGCCAGCACTGGCTTGTTCCATGCTGCCGACGGTGCGCCGTGAGCCACTACAACTAACGCCTTTTTGGCCTGACAAATGCTTACTGAAAGCATCATGACAAGCATTAAAACTGTTTTCCTTATCATTTCCATTTTAATAGTTTATCAATGTCAACCGATAGTCCACACGATAGTATAGCACCTGTCGTTGTGGGCGAATTGATGTAATAATAATTGGGTATGTAATTAAAAAGATTGTCTATTGTCGTGGTCAGCCTTATGCCGCGGTTCAGCCTTCCGGTCGCCGTGAGCCTCCAAATCTGATATTGAGGATAGGTGACACGCTGTGTATGCGTGTATGATGTGGCCGATGTGTACTGCAGAGTACTTAGTTTTGACAGGTAACGACCGGTTAAAGCTACGTTGAATCCCCATGTACGGAAGTTGTGATCGTAGTCTGCACGCAGTACGGCTGTGTGAGGACGGGTCGACGATGTATACGGCTGGCCCATCGGAATATTCTCATGTGTGTAAACATAGGCGGCAGTAAGCCCTACACCGCACATAAAGCGCGCCTGCGCATTTACGTCCAATCCCGTTATCCTTACCTTGGCAGTGTTCAGATAATTCATGCCGTTGAGAGCCGTATTCCACGCTGTTGATATGCGGTTGCGGAAAATATTGTGGAATGCGTTCACGCTAAAGCTGTAGTTTCGATGGGTATATTCGGCCGAAAGCTGGAAGTTATCGCTGTTCTCGGGCTTCAGATTCTTGTTGCCATATATGGTGAAAACGTTGGCCATATTAAAGTGCATGAACAGCTCTTTCAGCGACGGGGCACGGAAACCGCCTGCATACGACCCGCGGAAACGCCAGGCATTGAACTTGTACATCAGGCCTATCTTGGCCGAAAGACGACTTTTTGACGATGCCGAAAAATAGTCGTAGCGCAGCCCTCCAATCATATTCCAGTGAGGAGAAGGGTCCCAGTCGAACTGGATAAAACCGTCGGCCGAGTTCTGTGTGTGGCTATTGTCGTTCTCAAACTGGTAGCTCATCAGATAGTCGCGCATGTAATCGGCTCCCGCTGTAAGCGTACCGACGCCTGCAAATGTGTGGTTATACATGGTGCGCACGCTGTTCTGCGTGTTGTTATAGTCGCGAATGTCCTTGCGTGTCTGCGTGTTCAGGTCGCTCTTATCATACTCATCGAAGAGGTATGTAAGCTCAATATTATCGGCCTTTGTGAGCTTATAGTTGCCCTTTAAGCTCGCCGAAAGGTCGCGATAACGGTCGTGACTGTCTTGCGAAGCGTAACGTTCGCGGAAGAAATAGCTTGTTTTGGCCGTCATTTCCAACCGTTTTACGGGTCTCCACGTGAACTTTTCCTTGATGTTCCACGTGCGGTTTCCAAACACTTTACTTAAGTCGCCCTTCTCCTTCAGGTTCATGTCGTTTATGCGTGTAAACTGAAACGTGGTGAGACTGCTTACTTTCGGCCGTGCGAAACCGATGACAGAGCCGTACTTCTGGCTGCCAAAGGCACTCCAATGCCCGAACACATTGGCCGACATTCTGTCGTGAGGCTTGCGCGTTATGATATTGACAACTCCGCCCACGGCGTTTGAACCGTAGAGCGATGACGCCGCGCCCTTCACTACTTCTATACGTTCTACGTCTTCCAATGTGAGGCGGTTGTAGTCGGGATTGTCCATCGTTTCGCCGGCAATACGCTCTCCGTCAATGAGGAAGAGGACGGCATTGCCGCCAAATCCTGACATATTGAGCGTGGTTTGCTGATTCATTGCAAAGGTAAATTCGACGCCGGGCATGATGGTTGTCATCAGTTCCTGTATGTTTGTAGCATCGGCTTTGCGTATGTCGTCGGCGGTAAACACCTTCGTTACGTACGGAACGTCTTTGAGAAGTTTGGGTGTTCGCGTTGCCGTTACTACAACTTCACTAATGGTTTCGGTAGTGTCGCCGATATGTTTTATATTATTTTGGGGCACAACAGGTCTTGTCTCCGCGGCCGATACCGATGTAACGGCAAGAAGGATAGCTGAGACAAGCAGATGGATTCTCATCATTTTAGTGTAGCGTTAGCGGATAAATATAATCGAATGTCATGTGTCCCTTGGTACCCATAACGTTCATATACGATACCAATCTGACGGCAGCGTAACTGCTATCAGCCATACGGACAATGTAAACCTTGTCTGAAGAGGTGAAGGTTGGGGGCATGGTGCTGGTATCTACCGTCACCCAGTCGAGCGCAGCATTGTACCATGTGCTCTCGAATTCGACGTGGCCCTGCATCATCCGGCTCACATCTATCATGATTTTATGCGTGCTCCATACGTCGTTTACGAAGCTGCCGGCCGGCATTGTGCCTGTGGCGGTAAGGGCATCGAGGCTGGAAAACGATGTCTTAAGAACAGAACCGCCGTGCGTTTTCACATCGTAACGGTGCAGGGCGATGTCCCAGTTGGCAGGGCGATGCAGGCTGTCGGCAACGAGACATGAATCAACTTTGCCCGTGTGAAAGTCGATATACACCCACCTGTCATATTTAGTGGCATCAACATATACGCGTCCGGCATGTGTACCGTCGCTTTTCTTCAGAAAGCCATAGGCCGGAGTTTCTTCGCCATTAGGCTCATCATACAAGCCGCCCATGATGCCGTTACATGATGACAAGGCTGCCATCAGCCCTGCCATCAGTAATATTCTGGAGAAGATTCTCCTCATTTTTATTTGGTTTTTGGGGTGAATGTAATCTTTACGCCATTCATTACACCAGGTATATCAATAGAAAAGCTGGTTGCACCCTTGTTAACTTTGGCTACGTTGCCCTTGATTTTAGCGGGATATTCGGTTATTTTGCCCGGCTGTCTCATAGATGGAACGGCGACCTTTGAAGTAGTTTCGGCAAGGGTATATGCCTCGTTGGTTTCGCTTACACGTACATTTTTGAATACGCCTTTGCCCCATTTGGTGGAACGATACTCAATATTTACGGTGTTGTCAGTGGCTTTTGTTACGATGACAGAATCGCCATCGGTAAGGTCGGGTTTTGGAGAGTATTGAAAAGAAGCCGCTGTTTGACCGATGTATACACCTGCTACCTTGTCGGCTATTGATGGTTCGTTGTCGTCGTTGCTGCTGCATGCTGTAAAGCCTGCACAAAGTGCTATGGTAAAGAGCACCATTAATAATTTCTTCATTTGTTTAATTTTTAAATAGTTATAAATTTCTTTTGGTGATTGCAAAGTTAGGGCTATTATTCATTTTATACAATACCTAAAAATTATGAAACTGTAATGGCAGAATGTTAATGATGTTTTGTTGCATGTGTTAAACAGGTTTTCCGGTTGCATTGGGGTGTATTGGTCATAGTGCGACGGCCGTCAGCAGCGCGTACGACGGCCGTCACACCCATTGTCCGACGGCCGTCAACAGCGCGTACGGCGGCCGTCGAACGGTGAACTTTTCAATGTAATAGTTGTTTCATATCGGGCTGCCATCGATTACAATATGGCGATATGGTTTTATCAATACGAAAGAATGCACAGCGGCCAGCGGCTTTTAGTTTGGCCGCTATGCCTGCTGTGCATCCTCGTTATTATAATAAAGGTGTAGCTAAATGATAATAAAAGGGTAGCTAACCTTGGCTTATTTTGAGCATGTCCAGGGCTTAAGCTCTTTGAAAAAGTCGTGTCCCTTGTCGTCAACAAGTATGAAAGCGGGGAAGTTCTTAACGGTAATCTTCCAGATGGCTTCCATACCCAGTTCGGGATACTCAACGCATTCGATGCTCGTTATGCTGCTCTTCGACAGCACTGCCGCCACGCCGCCGATGGTTCCCAGATAGAAACCGCCATGCTTCTTGCAGGCATCGGTAACGGTTTGTGTACGGTTTCCCTTGGCAATCATTACCAGGGAGCCGCCCTTTGCCTGAAATTCGTCAACGTATGGGTCCATACGGTTGGCAGTTGTAGGGCCCATTGAGCCGCAGGGATAGCCGTCAGGGGTTTTCGCCGGGCCTGCATAGAGGATGGGATAATCCTTAAAATATTGTGGCAAATCTTCGCCCTTGTCAAGGCGTGCTTTCAGTTTGGCGTGGGCAATGTCGCGTGCAACGATGATGGTGCCGTTGAGGCTTACGCGCGTTGACACAGGATGCCTGGTGAGTTCGGCGCGTACAGCATCGATGCCCTTGTCGAGATCGATCTCAATTCCTTTGCCACCCTCGCCGGGTTTACGGTATTGTTCGGGGATAAGCTCGGTGGGATTATCGTCCATTTTCTCAATCCAGACACCGTGTTTATTGATTTTTCCTTTGATGTTACGGTCGGCCGAGCACGACACGCCCATGCCGATGGGGCAGCTTGCACCGTGGCGTGGCAGGCGGATAACGCGAATATCGTGAGCCAGATATTTGCCGCCGAACTGTGCTCCAAGGCCTATTCTGTGAGCCTCGACAAGCAGTTTCTGCTCCAAATCCGTGTCACGGAAGGCGCGTCCGGTCTCATCTCCCGACGTGGGCAGGTTGTCATAATACTTGATGCTGCCCAGTTTCACGGTGAGAAGATTCTTTTCAGCCGATGTGCCGCCGATGACAAAGCAGATGTGATAGGGCGGGCAGGCAGCAGTTCCAAGGCTTTTCATCTTTTCAACAAGGAAAGGAAGCAGTGTGCTTTCGTTCTGAATGGTAGCCTTTGTCATGGGGTAAAAGTAGGTCTTATTGGCCGAACCGCCACCCTTTGCCACCATGATGAAGCGATATTCATCGCCTTCAGTAGCCTCGATGTCGATTTGTGCGGGCAGGTTGCACTTTGTATTTACCTCGTCATACATGTTGAGCGGGGCGTTCTGCGAATAACGAAGATTCTCCTCAGTGAACGTATTGTACACGCCGCGACTAAGTGCTTCCTCGTCGTTAAAGTCAGTCCACACGCGCTGTCCTTTCTCTCCGTGTATGATTGCAGTGCCTGTATCCTGGCAGAAAGGGAGCACACCCTTTACCGATACTTCTGCATTGCGCAGGAATTGCAAGGCTACGTATTTGTCGTTTTCGGAGGCTTCGGGGTCGGTTAATATCGCGGCCACCTGCTCATTATGTGCCCGGCGCAGCATAAATTCGCAATCGTGGAACGACTGCTGTGCCAGCAACGTGAGGGCTTCCCTGCTGACCTTGAGAATCTCCCTGCCCTCAAACAGGGCCGTGCTCACGCCTTCGGTGGTGAGAAGACGATACTCTGTAGTGTCTTTGCCGACCTGAAACATCGGCGAATACTTAAATTCTACTTTATTTGCCATAGCTAATGATGTAATGTTTATGTATAATCGTTAAGTGGAATATGATATGGTCGGCATGTCTGCCCATTGATTTAGTAACCGAAAATCTGTTCGGTGGTGAGACGTTTAATGGGTGCAAGTTTCTCCAAACTGTTCATATCCAGGTTCTTTTCGTCGCCAAGAATAACGTAACGATAGGCTTTTCCCGATATGTTTTCGCGGGCAAAGGTGGCCAAATCCTGCAGTGTGAACGATGGAATCTGCTCATAAATGTTCTTCGAAATATCGTAGTTGATGCCTCTGTCCAACGCATTCATGTAAGCTCTGAGCACTGCAAACTTCGTGGTTCTTTCGGTAGCGAGCGACTTCAGCAGGCTTTGTTTGGCCAAATCGAGCCCTGCCTGCCGCTGGGGCATGTTGTTAAGCAGGTTGCTGAACGCCTTAATGCAGTCCATCATCTTGTCATTTTGCGTAATGATACGCGTGGTAAAGTATTCGGGATCGCCTTTATAGATGGGCGAACGGTAGCGTGCTCCGGCCGAGTAGGCGAGGGCACGGGCCTCGCGTAAGTCCTGAAAGACGATGGCATTCATGCCTCCTCCAAAGTACTCGTTGAAGAGAGCGTTCAGCGGTTCGTGTGCAGGGTTCCAGGCTTTGTTCTCATTATGATATTGAACCATGTAGATATTCTTGGCATCATACGGTGCAATGAGAATCTCGTCGCGCGGTGTTGTCTGCATGGTATAAGTTTTTTTGTCAGAGGCTGGTACAGCGATGAACGTCCGTGACAGGCAGTTTTGCTTTACCATAAGGGTGATTTGCTGTTGTGTTGCCGGTCCATAATAGAGCACAGTCATAGGGAATTGATGTGCGAGCATGCGTATTTCGTCCATCAATCTGTTGCCATCGGTGGCTTCAAATTCGGCTGGAGTCATGATGTTTGTTGAAGGATTGAAGGCCCCCATATACGCATAGTTGAACAAAGCATTGAAGTTAGAAAGCTGGTTTTTCTTGGCATCGTTGTGCGATTTCACAAATGTTGCCACATCTTTCAGATAATCAGCCTTCGTGATGGTACCTGTATTGATGAGCCTCATAAACAGCGGGAGGGCTTCTTTCAGGTTGTTATTGAGGCCCGCGAGCACGAAACGGGTATGCTTCAGGCCCACCTGGATGCTGAAATCGCAGGCCATTGCATAGAACTTTTTGCTGATAGCGGTGGCGTTCATGCCTTTAATGCCCGCGTAATTGAACAAGTCGGCCGCATAGGTTAGCCTTTTGTTGGTTTCACTCCCCACGGGGAAGTCGAGCTCAAGACGGAATAATTCGTCCGTGCCGTTGTGCTTATACAGCAGCTTTGTTTGCTTATTGATGGTGGCTTTAGCCAAATCAGTATCAAAGTTAAGGAAACGGGGCTGTATGGATTCAACCTTAGTGTTGACCACTTCCTTAAGGAAATCGCTTTGCTTATCGGCGTTAGCGGGGATCGGTGTAATCGCAGGCTTGTCTATTTTATGTATGGTAGTATCCTCGCCCATGCGCTTAAGCACGCACACATAGCCGTCAGTGAGGTAGCGATTAGCGAATGCAGTGAGTTGCGTTTTGGTGATTTTTGATATCCTGTCAAACCTTTCGACCTCCTGTTTCCAGTCTTTTCCCAGGATAAATGCGTTTTTCATCAGCTCCACTCTCGCCCTGTTCCCATCGAGTTTCTGCAGGAAATCGCGCTTTTTATTGGCGATAACGGCTTTGATTAAGCCTTCGTCGAAGTCGCCTTTCTTCAGTTTTTCAATCTCTTTAAGCACTAATTCGCGCACCTCTTCAAGGCTCTGGCCCTCGTTAGGAGTGGCTAAAAGTATCAGGGTTGAATAGTCATGCGCCGGATTTACAAACGCCGATGCTCCCATTACCTTTAGTGGAGTGTTGAGGTCGACATCGAAAAGTCCGGCCTTTTTGTTGCTTAAAATATCGCTTATCACATCTAAGGTGTCAATCTGCAGGCTGGCACCTCTGCCGAATTTCCACGCCATGATGATGTTTTCAGCCTCTTGTCCCAGAACAGTTGTGTCGGCATGTTGCGTCAAATCAGGCAGAGGGGCATACTCCGGACGGTCTATTACGGGAGCCGCTTGCCAGTCGCCGAAGTACTTTTCAATAATAGCGATAACCTTATCAGGGTCGAAATCGCCAGCCATGACGATGGCAATGTTGTTCGGTACATAGTATTTGTGGAAATAATTCTTTATGTTTGTGATGCTCGGATTCTTTAAATGCTCCTGCGTTCCTATCGTAGTTTGCGTGCCATAAGGATGATTTGGGAAGAGCTTTTTATTCATAGCGACCCACTCTCTTTCAATATCTCGCGACAGCCCCATGTTGTATTCTTCATACACTGCTTCCAGTTCGGTGTGGAAACCACGTATGATCATGTTCCTGAAACGGTCGGATTGTACACGCGCCCACGTCGCAATCTCGTTGCCAGGTATGTCTTCAACGTAGCACGTTTGGTCTTCAGAGGTGTAAGCATTACTACCTTCACTGCCGATCGATGCCATCATTTTGTCATACTCATTCGGTATATTGTACCGTGCAGCAAGCTGCGAAAGCGAGTCGATTTTGTGGTACCACAGCTTCCGTGCCGTCGGATTGGTGATATGACGGTATTGTTCAAACCGGCTCTCTATTGAATCAAGCAATGGCTTTTCAGCCTGAAGGTTTGATGTTCCAAAATGGTTTGTGCCTTTGAACATGAGGTGTTCGAGGTAGTGTGCAAGGCCTGTGGTCTCGGCAGGGTCGTTGCGAGAGCCTGTGTTTACGGCGATATAGGTTTGAATGCGCGGTTTTTCCTTGTTCACACTAAGGTATACTTTCAGACCGTTGCTGAGGGTATAGATTCGGGTTTTCATCGGATCGCCCGGCACAGTAGTGTACCGAGGCTGCTGCGCCATGGCAAAACCTGTTGACAACAACAGGACAAGGGCTGCAGAAAAAAGCTTTGATTTCATGTGTTATGTTTTAGTTTTCAATGTTTGTTTCGTAGTCAAGTTGTGCCGATAAGGCTTCCAGAACCTCCTGATTCATCTTGCCAAGTTGATATTCTCTTTCGGCATCCTGCCTGATTTCTTCTGTCCAGACGCGGCGTGCCTTTAAGCAATTGTCGCGAATCATATCGGCATCGTCAGGTGTTAGCTCTGTCAATCCATAGTAATTAAGGATTAACCGGTAGGTCCATGCCCACTGATAGTTACGGTATTCAGCATTAATTTCGTCGAACCGATGCAATATTTCGTCAATGTTTACAAGAGTTCCGTCCTTAATATCTTCAACGATTTGCAGCTCTTCAGAGGCAGGAAGCACCAGCCCTGCAAGGTTATTCCATTTGTCCGGCCCCGTATCGGCTCCGGGTTCGTTTAGTTCCGGATCGCACCTTTGCACGCGTTCGAGCACTGCTCCCATGTAAATTCGCAGAGCCATATCATAGTTCTGAATACCCTTTTGCAGGTCGGCAGCCCTGATAATAAACTCATGGAACCTGTAATAAGACGCATCTTCGCCCGAAATTTCGCGCAAATCTTCCAATTTTTTTTTCGCTTTGATGATTTCTTCCACCGAGAAAGGTGTCAGCCATTTGGTGTAGACGATGCCTCCCATTGCGCTTTTGGTTTGCAAACCACGTCGTGCCCACTGCCGGATTTCGCGA
>CALIIG010000037.1 GCA_938018155.1 uncultured Prevotella sp. | reverse complement strand
TATGAGGCAGGCGTTGCAGGCTTTGACTTGAAGAAGTTCAAGACGAGCTATCAGGTTAATTTATAGCCTTTAACGGCGTCCATACCGTGGGTTCGTCTCGTTTCAAGCCTCTTTTTTGCCTTTGTTGGCAGCGTAACGCAAAAAAGTTTGTAAAATATTTGTGAATACCAATAAATTGTTTATTTTTGCGCCACACTATAAAAGATAAACGTAAAATTATGTATTGGACACTTGATTTAGCCTCAAAGCTCGAAGACGCTCCATGGCCAGCAACAAAGGAAGAGCTGATTGATTATGCGATTCGTTCCGGTGCCCCGCATGAAGTATTGGAGAATTTGCAGGAAATAGAGGACGAGGGCGATGTGTATGAGCGCATAGAAGACCTTTGGCCAGACTATCCAACCAAGGAAGATTTCCTGTGGAATGAAGATGAATATTAAAATAAGGTTATTCATATAGAGCCGTTCTTGATTATAAGAACGGCTTTTTTGTTTGATGATAAAATAAAGATAGCGGTTATTTCGTTATCTTTTTGTGTATTTACGCCGATTAATTATATTATTGTTTCTGTCGGCTTTGGTCGGTGTATCAAAGGCGCAGTATGACCCGTCGTTCAGTCATTATTTTGACATGGAAACGTCGTTTAACCCCGCATCAGCAGGCAAGCAGTCCAAAATTAATGTTACGGCAGCCTACGCTATGGACATGGCGGGGTTCGAACACAACCCGCAGACGGCTTATGCAGCCGCTGATATGCCTTTCTATGCCCTGCGAAGCTATCATGGTGCCGGCGTGCTGTTTATGAATGACAGGTTGGGTTTGTTTACCCACATGAGGCTGACGGCACAATATGCTTACAAATTCAAGCTTCTTGGAGGGCAGCTGAGTGTTGGTCTTCAGGCTGGCTTAATCAGCGAAAAGCTCGATGGAAGTAAGGCTGATCTGGCCGATTCTGGCGACCCGGCGTTTAACTCGGCGCAGCTTTCGGGCAATGCCGTTGACCTTGGTGCAGGTATTTATTATACCTTAAAAGATTTTTATGCAGGTATTTCCGTCCAGCATATCACATCCCCATTGGTTAAATTAGGCGATAATAATGAGTTACCGATTGACAAAACGTATTATTTGTCAGGAGGATACAATATAAAGCTACACAATCCGTTTCTTACAATAAAACCGTCGGTGCTCGTAAAGACCGACATGGTAGCCTGGCGTGCCGATGTCACGGGTCGACTGGTGTATACCCATGACGACAAGCTGTTGTATGGCGGACTAAGTTATAGCCCGACAAATTCAGTAACGATGCTCATTGGTGGTAGCTTTCATGGTGTTGTACTGGGGTATAGTTACGAGTTCTACACATCAGGAATTAATCCGGGAAACGGTAGTCATGAGCTGTTTGTAGGCTATCAACAAGACATCAATTTGGTAAAAAAAGGAAAGAATAAACATAAAAGCGTAAGAATTCTTTAGATGAATAAGTATTTGATTACGGGCTTATGCCTGCTTGGTTTGACGACAGTCCTGTCGGGATGTTTCAGCGCGAAGAGTGCTTCTACATCAGGACGTGGCGGAGAAGTTGTCGGCGTGGGTGGTAAAGGTTTCTCTGAACCCACACCCTATGGCATGGTAAGGGTAAATCGTGGTTACCTGCGCATGGGACTTGAAGGCCAGGATAGTCTCTGGGGTAAGAAGACACCTGTAAAGGATATTTCAGTAGACGGTTTCTGGATGGACGAGACCGAGATCACAAATTCGCAATATAAGCAGTTCGTTAACTGGGTACGCGATTCTATTTTACGTACTCGTTTGGCCGACCCTTCGTATGGAGGTGACGAAACTTACATGATAACCGAGGATAAACAAGGCAATCCTGTAACACCTCATATCAATTGGGACAAGCGACTTCCACGTAAGCCTAACGAAGACGAACAGCGCGCCATCGAGAGTCTTTATGTTATCAACCCCGTAACAGGAGAGAAGTTGCTCGATTACAAACAGATGAATTACAAGTATGAGGTTTACGATTATGTTACGGCGGCATTGCGTCGTAACCGTCTGAATCCGTCAGAACGTAACCTGAATACTGATGAAACGGTCGACCCTAATGAGGTTGTAATGATCAGTAAGGATA
>CALIIG010000036.1 GCA_938018155.1 uncultured Prevotella sp. | reverse complement strand
TACCCGCGAGGTATACAAAGAAATGAGCATGCTTAAAAGCATCCTCATATACAAGAAAAGGGTATTCTTGGCAATACGTTTGTTGTTTTGAGACTCCTCCAACATACTGATTACCTTACAAAAACACTCTATCTCCCGCCAAGAAGCAATCTTCTTGTCAACGAATACCTTTCTAATAAAACTGTCATAACGTATGTTACCGCCAACACCCCTGCCGTTTTCAAACCTACTATCCCATAATTAATTCCAGTATTGAAGTTCAGATTCGGCAAGATAAATTCATTAAAGAAAAGTACACTTATGGCATATATCCCCAAGCTTTTCTGCCCAAGCTTCGCCATAACCCTGCCCCACGTCATGTCTCCCCATTTAAAAAGGAATCTTATTACCATGAAAGCCACCGCAGAGCCTACAAAACCTATCAAATAACGATACAGGTCTATGGAAAGCTGATGATAATCAATAAAAGGGCTGGAAGTTCTTAGTCCCTTGAGAATACCACTGCCTGATACATAAATATAATCTTCTACTGTGTACTGTCGATACAGAATAACAAACAAAACAAACAGAAACGCAAAAACCATCACCTGTGTGTAAGCGTTCAACCTGCATTTTATCTTATCATGAAGCCGATACTTATTCCACCAATATCCCACGATAAAGTAAGGATACATATACACATACAAGTTTATGCCATACAGGCTGGGGATAAAGAGCATGACACATAACAGGGCTACATAAACCGCTATATTGTCATGAAACCATCGAGATACAGTCATAACTATTAAACTACACCAGAAGACAGCCCACAGAAACCAAAGCGCAGAGGTATACGACAACAGCTCCCCCCCCCATGGAACAGGCTTCCCGTTCAACAGATTGACAGTATTCAAAATAGCAAGATACAGCGTATTCCAAAGCACAACCGGCAGCAACAGTTTAGAAAAGCGGGTCTTCAGATTATGTCTCCATGAATGCCGTACAACAGAACCATAAAACAAGTAACCGCTGACCAGCATAAACAAAGGCATGTGAAAGCTGTATATAATTCTATAAAGTTCGTCAGAGTAAAAGAGACTTCTGCTGACATACTCATCAGAATGCCACTGAATACAGTGCCCATAAACTACTAAAATAATTGCGAAGCCTTTCACAATATCCAGATAAAGGCTGCGGTTGCTTTTGTCGGGCACAAACGTTTCAGAGTTATTCACGTAAGATTTAAAGAACATGGTAAACTTTATAACATCTGTCTGTCCGTAATCAGACAGGCCTGATGATAAATATTCGTATAAATGAAACCTGTTTCAAACTTCGTCATGGAACCTCCTGATAACACTCTTCCCTCCTCCACTTTCGGCTATAAGCGGAGGTATAAAGGCATAAAGCCCGGCTGAAAGAGCATATCAGCTTAAAAGAAGACCACGGAAAGACGAGACAGGTATGACAATGTCTCCGGCTTGTCGTCCCGATTCTTGCCCGCGCGGCCTGCTCGCAGATAATCTGTAACAGCCGTTAATATTGACTGCAAAGATAGGTTATTTTTATTAAAAACAAACTTTTCCACCGGAAAATTAAACGTAAAGGCACGGAGCATCCGGCTCGTTATGTTAATAAAAAAACAGGCATAAAGGTCAGATTACGGCGCAATTGTATATATATTTCAGCCGGAAAGGCGTATCTTTGCAGTGTTCAGCTCCATACCACAGCCTTGAAAGGTGGTGATTGAAGCATGATTATCAACTTAAATTTTACCTGTAAAACAGAAAGGATATATCGAAATGAAAAAACTATTGTTGCTTGTTTCTGCCCTCCTTCTTTCGCTGCCGCAGATGGCACAGGTCGTACGTCCGCGACTTATAGTGGGGCTTGTTGTCGACCAAATGAGGTGGGACTACCTTTATTATTATTATAACCAGTTCCAAAACGACGGTCTTCGTCGCTTCATTGATAAGGGATTCAGCTTCGAAAACACCTTTATCAACTATGTTCCGGCCGTAACAGCCGTTGGCCACAGCTCTATTTATACGGGCAGTGTGCCTGCTTTTACAGGCATTGTAAGCAACGGTTTCCGCATCAATGGCAAGAAAACCTACTGCTGTGCCGACAGTACCGTGCAGAGCGTAGGCTCAAAAAGCCCCGAGGGACAGATGTCGCCCCGCAACCTTCTGGCCACAGGCATTGGCGATATGCTTAAGATTGCCACCGACTATAAGGCGAAAGTGATTGGTGTTGCCCTCAAAGACCGCGCCGCCATACTGCCTGCAGGCTTTGGTGCTGACGCAGCATACTGGTGGGATAAGTCGGCAGGCCACTTTGTTTCGTCCACATATTACATGAAACAACTGCCCGAATGGGTAAATCGTGAAAACAAAATCATCGGCACAAAACCCGGTACAGAGGTGAAAACATCGGTTATGGGGGTTACCAAAACTTTCCAGATGGCCGAGGCCGCACTGGAGAACGAGCAGATGGGGCAGGACGATATTACCGACCTTCTGGCCATAAGCGTATCGTCAACCGACGCTTTGGGCCACAAGTTTGGCACGCGCGGGCCGGAAAATCACGACGTTTACATGGAACTTGACCGTCAGGTATCCGGCTTCTTTAAGGTGCTCGACGCAAAGGTCGGGCGCGGTAATTACCTCGTCTTTCTGTCGGCCGACCACGGTGCTTCGCACAATCATAACCTGCTTTCGCAGCACAATATAGCTTCGGGCGGACTTGAAATGCGCACCTGTTTAAAGCCTGTCGAAAAGGCTTTAGAGCAGCAATTGGGCTTCGCACCAGTTATTATTGAAGAGAATGACGGCAAAATATACCTCAACCACGAGGGTATTGCGCACAGCGGAAAAACGGAAAAGGAGGTACGTGCTGCCGTATGCCGCAAGCTCGAAGAGAACGAAAACATACTTATGGCGGTTGATTACGAGCGGGTTCTAACCAGCAGCGTTCCACAACCCCTCCGCGATATGATTGTCAATGGGTACAATAAGAAACGCAGCGGCGACATTTTCTATGTGCCCCGGGCAGGTTGGGAGAATGTCCCTGCGGGCAAAGACTACAAAGGTACCACCCACGGACAGTGGAATCCGTATGATACACACATCCCCTTTGCGCTGTACGGATGGGGCGTCGGGCACGGCAGGTCAACCGAAACGGTGCATATTACCGACATTGCGCCAACCATCTGTTCGATGCTCCGCATACAAATGCCGAACAGCTGCGTGGGGCAGTCGCGCGAGGGGCTGATTAGCAGGCCATAACAAATCTTCCTAACCGGTATCAGCCTGCACCGGCATTTTTACTGCTCTGGTAAACGAAAATGAGCCGACGGCACAAATATCTGTTGCCCATTAGCCCATAAGGCAGCTTGCTTTACAACGGCAGGCTGCCTTTTTTGTTTCCATTTCATTGTTGTATTACGAAATAAAGGTCATCGTTCGACGGCCGTCA
>CALIIG010000035.1 GCA_938018155.1 uncultured Prevotella sp. | reverse complement strand
GCAACGCGTACGGCGGCCGTCACACCCATCGTTCGACGTTCGTCGTACGCACTGCTGACGGCCGTCGAACGGTGAGCTGTACAACATAATACCTTTACACTTATGCCATGTTTTAAAAAGCATAACGGTTATTTGCCGTTGCTGTTTAAGGCTTGTTGGCACGTGTCAGGCCGTTGCTGCCGACAACGTTTCGCCGGTACCGGTATCTTTTGCCGTGGCGTTTTTCTTTGCCGTACGGCTAACGCTCAGTATAACGCCAATGTAAATGCAGTTGATAATGGTCGATGTTCCCCCCTTGCTGATAAGTGGAAGCGGCTGCCCCGTGACGGGAACAAGGCCCACGGCGACGCACATGTTGAACAATGCTTGTATAACCAGAAGCAGAGCAAGCCCCATAGCAAGGAACGCCGGGAAGTTATTCTCGCACCTGTTGGCAATACGTCCTGTACGGAAAAGCAGTATAATATACAGCAGGGCTACGAAAACGGCACCCTCTATGCCCATTTCTTCTATGATGATGGCATAGATAAAGTCGGAGAAAGCCTGCGAAAGGAAATCGCGTTCAACCGAGTTTCCCGGGCCTTTTCCGATGATATTTGACGAGGCAATGGCAATATTGGCGTAAGCCGTTTGGGCATCTTTGTCGAGGTCTACTTCAGCAGGGGTAAGGTCTTTTTTGTTCAGGAACTTGTCAATACGCGATTTCCAGGTATCGAGCCTGTGAAAAATGCCGCGCCGCCCTTCAGTAGTTGTGGTTTTACCATTGGCAGCAGCAACCTCGGTCATGCTTTTGTTGGTGTCGATATGGGCTCTGTCTTCGCCTACTGTCATCACTAAAGTAAATACGATAAGGATGACAGCTGCTACCGACCCCACTAATTTTCCGAGCTGTTTTGCAGGCACATGGCCAATAAACATCATTAAAAAGATAATGGTGCAAATCAGCGCGGCAGTGGATAAATTCTCTACCATAATGGGCGGTATGAGGAAAACGCAGACAATTAAGATGTATCTCATGGCATGTTTGTCGGCTCCATGATTGGTTTGCATGGCACTCAGTATCTGCGCTGTGGCAAGAACCATGGTACCTTTAGCTATTTCAGAAGGCTGAAACTGGAGGCCGAGGAAACTGATCCACCGCTGTGCGCCATTGGTTGAATGGCCTGCAAGCGCCACCCAGATGAGGGTAAGGAACGAGACGATAAGCAGAATGGGGGTGGCAATCTTGAAGTATTTGCACTTGATATTGAGCGTAACTACCATCAAAAAAATGCCAAGGACAAGTATTCCAAGGTGTTTTATCATGGGTGCAAGGTAGCTGCCGCCTTTGTATGTAAGTTCTGACGAGGCCGAAAAAACCTCAATAACGCTGATGATACAAAGGAAAAAAAAGATCATCCATATCACCTTGTCACCCTTGAATATGTTGTTAAACGTTTTGTTCATGTTTATATTTCCGAATCAGGATGTTGTTTCGGGTTTGTCATTGCATTGTTGCCTACAAACTTCTGACGCATGCTTTAAACTGCTCACCGCGGTCTTCCATGTTATGAAACAGGTCGAAGCTGGCACAACAAGGTGACAGAAGTACGGTGTCGCCGTCGGCAGCCATTTCGTAGCATGCCTGAACGCAATCCTTCATATTGTGTGTATCGCGTATGGGGATGCCGAAATTGTCGAAGTTTTCGTGCAGTTTTGTGTTGTCAGCACCTAAGAAAACCAGAGCCTTACACTTTTGTTTTACAAGGCTGTAGATATGTTTGTAATCGTTTCCCTTGTCTTTTCCGCCGAGAATAAGTACGGTAGGCGTGCGCATACTTTCCAGCGCATACCAGCAGGCATCCACATTTGTGGCTTTCGAATCGTTGATATACTGTACACCTTTAACCTTGCACACCTTTTCGAGACGGTGTTCTACTCCGGGAAAATCGCCTAAACTTTTACGTATTACGTCTGGTTTGATACCTGCGATATGGGCTGCGAGACCCGCTGCCAGGCTGTTATATACGTTGTGTTTGCCCGTAAGGCTCAAATCGTCCTGTGGCATTTGGAACGGTGAAGGATAGGTAAGGGTATACTCTTCCCTGTCTAAATAGCCCACGCTTCCGTGCTCTTTAAATTCGGAGAACGGGCATAAGGTTGCCTGAACGTTTACTTTTTCTAATTCCTTTTTGATGACGGGGTCGTCGTTCCAGTAAATAAAGTAGTCGTCAGGAGTTTGGTTTTGTGTGATGCGCATTTTGGCATCGGCATAGTTTTCAAACTTGAAGTCGTAACGGTCGAGGTGGTCGGGCGTGATGTTTAGCAAAATAGCGGTGTTGGCATGAAAGCTATACATGTTGTCGAGCTGGAACGAACTCAGTTCGATAATATAATATTCGTGCGGGTCTTCAGCCACCTGGAGGGCTAAACTACGGCCTATATTGCCTGCCAGACCGGCATCAATGCCTGCCGATTTAAAAATGTGGTATATCAGAGAAGTAGTTGTTGTTTTGCCGTTGCTGCCGGTAATACAAATCATTTTCGACCGGGTGTAACGGCCTGCAAACTCAATTTCGCTGATAATCGGCGTGTTTTGTTTGAGCAATTTCTGAATCATCGGAGCCTCTTTGGGTATTCCCGGGCTTTTGATAACTTCGTCGGCATTGAGAATTTTCTCTTCAGTGTGGTGACCTTCCTCCCATTCAATATGATGGTCATCGAGTATTTTCTTATACTTTTCATGAATGGCCGACATGTCAGATACAAATACATCAAATCCCTTTTGTCTGGCCAGCACGGCAGCTCCTGCGCCGCTTTCCCCGGCTCCCAATACTACTATTCTTTTCATTTTGTCTAAATCGTGTTCTTATAATGACGGGGTGTTCCTATATTTTAAACATAAAGCCGTTACCTTATTTTTAGTGTGATGATGGTAAATACAGCTAAAATAATAGTGATTATCCAAAAACGAATGGTAATTTTTGCCTCATGTTTGGGCGAATGAGGACTTTTAATAAGATACTTACAGTCGGGTTCGAGCTGCGAATCGGTAACACGGAAGTTGTCATGTATGGGTGTACGTTTAAAGATTCGCTGCTTAATGCCACGTCGTTTTCCCAGTTTGTAATACCAAACTTGAAGAATAACGCTGAGGCTTTCAACAAAAAATATCCCGCAAAGGATAGGCAACAGCAGCTCTTTATGTATGATAACTGCGGTTACACCAATGATACCGCCAATGGTTAGCGAGCCGGTGTCGCCCATAAATACCTGTGCCGGATAGGCGTTATACCAGAGAAAACCGATTAATGCGCCTATAAAGGCACACAAAAATACTACTAATTCCTGCGATCCCGGGATGTACATAATATTCAGATACGCCGCAAACTGGATATGTGAACTGACATAAGCCAGGATGCCAAGGGCGACACCAATGATAGCTGAGTTGCCTGCACACATGCCATCCATGCCATCATTGAGGTTGGCACCGTTGCTAACGGCCGTAACTACAAGAATAGTCATGATGACAAACAGAACCCATCCGGCAGCCACTCTGTGCTTACCGAATACCGATGTGATTTGCGAGTAGTCGAGATTATGACCTTTGATAAACGGGATTGTGGTTTTAAGCGACTTATGTGCCACCGCTCTGTGCTTGACAACAACTTCTTGTCCGTTTTGGTTTTCGATGGCAATATTCTCATTTATCTTCACATCGGGCGAGCTCCAAAGCACTATTCCAACAATAAGACCGATGCCAATTTGTCCGATTATCTTGTATTTTCCCTTGAGTCCCTCTTTGTTTCGATGAAAAATTTTGATGTAATCGTCCATCCCTCCAAGGAATCCAAGCCATACCGTTGCGATGATCATCAGTATAAGATATATGTTACGGAGACGGCCAAGCAACAGTACGGGGATGAGGATGGAAACGATAAGAATAACTCCTCCCATCGAAGGTACGCCTACTTTATTTACACCGAAGGGATCGATTTTGGCGTCGCGCTGGGTTTCTGTAATTTGTTTGCTTTTGAGATACTTAATAAATCTTTCGCCGAACCAGGCCGAAATAATCAGCGAAAAGATAAGTGCCAACAGAGCTCTAAAGGATATATAACTCCAAAGACCGGCTCCGGATACACCAAACTGCTCTAAAAAGCGAAAAAGATAATATACCATTTGTTATGGATTTTGATATGAAATGATGGGTATTTGTGCAATGCAAGAAATGAAAACACCCTGTTATCAGGCTATGTCTGTATTAGGCATAGTTGTGTAATATAAGATTTAGTTTCCGAAAATTTCGTGTAAAACTTCCTTGTCGTCGAAATGATGCTTTACACCTTTAATCTCCTGGTAGGTCTCATGGCCCTTACCGGCAACGAGAATTACATCGCCCTTTTGTGCCATCATACACGCCGTTTTAATGGCTTCCTTACGGTCGGTGATAGTGATTACTTTTTTCATATCTTCTTTGTTAAGCCCTGCAACCATGTCATTAATAATGTCTTGAGGGTCTTCAGAACGAGGATTATCGCTGGTTATAATCACGCGATCGCTCTGTTTAACGGCTTCTTGTGCCATGAGTGGACGCTTTCCTTTGTCGCGATTGCCTCCTGCACCGCATACAGTAATGACTTTCCCTTTGCCGTTCAGCACTTCGTGGATGGCATTTAACACGTTTTCGAGTGCATCAGGAGTATGTGCATAGTCGACGATGGCAGTGAAACCGTCAGGACTTTGTATAGGTTCGAGTCTGCCACTCACGCTGTGAAGTGTGCTCATAGCAACAAGAATTTCTTCAGGTTGTTTGCCTAACATTCGGGCTGCAGCATATACAGCCAGCAGGTTGCTGACGTTAAATTTACCGATAAATTGCACACCCACCTCGTGTCCGTCTATATCAAGGTACATGCCTGCGAAGTGCATCTCAATGATGCGCGCCCTAAAGTCGGCCATCTGGCAGGTTGAATAGGTTCTGATTGTTGCCTTGGTGTTCTGCACCATCACCATACCATTGCGGTCATCAGCATTGGTAATGGCAAAGGCTGTTTTGGGAAGGCCGTCAAAGAAAGCCTTTTTGGCATTGCGATAATTTTCAAAAGTTTTATGGTAGTCGAGGTGGTCACGGGTTAAATTCGTAAAAATGCCACCGGCGAATTTCAGTCCTCCGATGCGCTTTTGGTGTATGGCATGGCTCGAACATTCCATGAACGCATACTCACAACCGGCTTTTGCCATTTCGCTTAGCAGTTCGTTGAGTTCAATTGGATCTGGCGTTGTGTGGTCTGCAGGCACTTCTCGGTCATCAATATAATTGCAGACGGTTGATAACAGGCCTGCCTTATAACCAAATTTCCTGAACATATTATATAATAAGGTGGCGATAGTTGTTTTGCCATTCGTGCCCGTTACGCCAACAATCTTTAGGTGTTTGGAAGGGTCGCCATAGAAGAGCGTAGCCACTTTGCCCACTGCGTCTTCGGTTGAATCTACTTGAACATAGCAGACTCCGTCCTTTTTCTCTTGCGGCATGTCCTCACAGAGAACGGCTTTGGCTCCTAATGTGATGGCTTTATCGATGAAATGATGCCCGTCTACCTGTGTACCTTTCATGGCAATGAACAAGTGTCCGTCCTTGATTTTCCTTGAATCGATATTAACACCAGATATTTCTATGTCGGTGTTACCCTCTATAATCGAGGGCTTAATGTTTTTCAGCAGTTCCAGTAATTTCATATTGTTATCGTTATTAGATGTGTTTTCTATTAAGACGATGATATGGTGTTAATCGAGTGTAAGCACACACACCTCACCTTTTTTAATGAGATGGCCTGCCTCTAAGCTTTGCTCTGCAACCTTTCCACGGCCTTTCAGTCGGCATTTTACCCCTCGTTTCTCAATTAAATAAACGGCGTCGCGTGCTCCCATGCCTATAACGTCAGGCATACGACGTGCTCCCGTGTCATTCCTTTTTTGTAGCATAACGCAGCCTTTACGCCTTTCGGCTATACCCCATACGGGTTTGGATATGTTAAAGTTCGATGTAAAGTTGGTGTGTGTATTGATTCCTAATCTTGACAAAACATAGTCGGCCGACAAGATATTGCCTGCCTTTACGTCGGGAATAGGCACTGATGAGGGGTCGCGTGCATCAGAAATGTCATACTTTACATATTTTGCCATGATGCCTTCAGCAATGTCACGGAAAGCCTCTGCGCTCATCCAGCCGAACGCTGGTATACCAGTTTTCTGTATACATACGATACAACTGTATAGCGGTTGTTCTTTTGTTCCGAACCATCCGGCAAAGCTAAGCAGGTGGTTTGGCATGCCTTTATAACTGCCGTTGCGTGCAATCATGGCAGTTCCGGTCTTTCCACAAATATAGAAATTGTGTGTGTTGGCTCTCTTCCCTGTTCCTTTGACAACGACACGACGAAGTAAATCCTGGATAATTTTGATGGTTTTCTCGGATGCTATTTGCTCACGCCCCTTCACAACCTCGGGTGGAAACTCAGCGATGGTATCGCCATTCATAACTGCTGCTTTCACAAAACGTGGCTGCATCATGCGTCCTCCATTGGCAATTGCATTGTAAAAGGTAAGCGTGTAGATAGGGGGGATTTGCGTTTCGTAGCCTATGCTCATCCACATAAGGGCAGTTTTACTCCAGTTTCTCCATTGTCCGTTCGGGAAACGCCTGGGCATTCGTATCTGCGGTGTGGCGTGTCCGACGATAGGAATGCGTATGTTAGGGTCGTTGATACCAGTGCGATAGATGCCCCGTACAAATTTTTCGGGATTGTTATGATAGAATTTATCAATTACGTAACTGATGCCAATATTGGAGCTTAATTCCATAGCCTCGCCCAGACTAATGGTTCCATGTCCTCCCTGTATCCAGTTACTGTCTTTCATATATCGCCCATAGACGCGCCATTTACCATCTCCTGTGGCAATCGTCATTGAAGTATCACACACCCCATCTTCCAATGCCACCATGACAGAAGCCGTTTTAAACACTGAGCCAGGCTCGATAAGGTCGCTCACTGCATGGTTTTTGATTTCACGATATTCGCCATCTACACACTTTTCCATGTTTACAATGGCCTTAATATCTCCCGTTTTTACCTCCATAACAATGGCTACACCAGTGTTGCCCCCAACCTCCTTGAGCTTGTTAATAATCGCTCTTTCGGCCAAATCCTGCATGTTTACATCGATGGTGGTGATGATGTCGCTACCGTTGATAGGCGGAGTGTCGGTAATATTCAGATATTTATTCAGTACCTTTCTTCGGCTAACGATACCCGTTGTGCCTCGTAACAGAGAGTCATAAGAAAGTTCGAGCCCGCATCTTGGCGTACGACCTTCATCCTTTGCTGCAAACATGTCACCCACAGTACGTCCTGCCAGTGTGCCGTATGGACGCTCGCGGGCATTCAATTCATCTTCATGGAAGCCACTTTGCAGCTTTGAAAGTTTGAAAACAGGAAGCATTTTTACTTCACTGTACGTATTATAGTTAATACGATAGGGCCATATTGGCCAATGACGCCTTTTGTTACTGCGTTGTCCTTTTTTCAGCTCGGCCTTAAAAGCCTGTGCGCTTTTCTCGGGGAATATGGCGTGCAGTCCGTTGCAAATGCTGTCCAGCTTATCGTCCCATAAGGAGTCGTTGCCTGCCTCATGGAGCTGCTGGAAGTCCATAAATATTTTAAACTCGGGCAAAGACGAGGCTAACAGCTGACCGTCACAGCTCAAAATGTTTCCTCGTGCCGGTTGTACCTCTACACTATCCCGCTTTACCCGGTCGGCAACTTTCATCCAATAGCCCTTCTTGACGGTCATAATGTAACCCGCTCTTCCAATGACAAGTAATACAACAAACATCAGTATAAACGAGATGAAGCTGTATCGTGGCATGATTTTATTATGGTCGAACTTACTCATATTTATTCGCCTTCGGGTACATTAATTATATAAGGTGGCTGATTAGCAATCTTAAGGGTGGTGTCTTTATTATTTTTAAGCAGATCAATTACGTTGCTCATTCGGCTTTTTTCAGTGAGTTGGCTGCTACTTGACAATGCCTTGTATTTTGCATCAGATAATTCTGTCTGCAGTTTATCTATTTCTATAATATCCTTCTGGCAGCTGTAACGGTTGGCAATGTAAAGCAGACAGAAAAAGCCGATGAGCAAAAACAGCCATATCTGGCGGCGGATAGCACCTGTATTCAGTAAATCACCACCAAGAATCTTTCTTAAAGAGAACTTACTCGATAGTGGGGCTTCGTCTTCAATGGCCTGTTCCTGGATAACTTCCTTAAGTGAAAGCTCCTCGCCTAATTCTTCTGACTCGCCAATTTTCTTCGGTGAGCAGGTGTTCTTCGTGATGTCTATGTCAGACTGTTCGTTCATTTTCGTTCTGCAATTCTTAGTTTTGCACTTCTGCTTCGGGGATTTAAGCTCAACTCGTTATCTGATGGAGTAATTACCTTATTATTTATAAGTTTATATGGACTTTCAATACGACCGAAGAAATCTTGCTCTGCTTTTCCCTCTATATTTCCGGTTTTCATGATATTTTTTACAATACGGTCCTCCAAAGAGTGGTATGTAATAATGCTTAGCCGGCCACCCGGAGTCAGCAAACCTGTCGCCGACGTGAGCATTTTCTTCAATGCAGTCATCTCATGATTAACCTCAATGCGCAATGCCTGAAACAGTTTGGCCATGTCTTTCTTTTCACGTTCCCGTTTAAAAAGAGGCTCAATAGCATGAATAAAGTCGCTCGTTGTTACAATGGCATTCTGTTTCCGGGCAGCAACAAGGGCAGAAGCAATTCGACGTGAGTTCCTTAACTCGCCGTAAAGATAAAACAATTTTGCCAGTTGTTCTTCATCATACTCATTAATAATATCCGCAGCTGTTTTTCCTGCACGTTTATTCATACGCATGTCGAGCGGTGCATCGAAACGAAATGAGAAGCCACGGCTCTCATCATCAAAATGATGACTCGAGACGCCTAAATCGCCAAGAAGTCCGTCAATATGTTTTATGCCATAGTATTGCATCCAGTTTTTCAGATACCTGAAATTGGAACGGACAAACGTAAACCGGCTGTCGTCAACAAAGCGTTTGGCTTTTTGTTTGTTCGTATGGCTTATATTGTTGGTCTCATGTTCAAAAATATTGTTCTCTGCATCGGCATCCTGGTCAAAGCTAAAGAGGTGACCGTTTGTACCCATGCGTGATAGAATTTCGCGGGAATGGCCTCCGCCTCCGAAAGTTACGTCTACGTAAATACCGTCAGGCTTAATATTAAGTCCGTCAACGCTCTCTTTCAGGAGAACAGGAACATGATAAACCTCTGAAGTATTTGCCATTGTTGTGATGCTATACTGTATGAGATTATTTGCTATTCAGCCCAGAGCTTGCTTCCTTAGCTTCTTCACCCATTACGTTTCCTAAAGTATAATCGAGTTCTTCCTTGTTCATCAAGGGATTTTCCGAATCGTCATCGTTAGGCCAAATCTCT
>CALIIG010000034.1 GCA_938018155.1 uncultured Prevotella sp. | reverse complement strand
TATTCAGCGACAAACCGCCTTTCTTGAACGAAGAAAAGAAGCCAGGCCCCACCTGCAGACCAATAGAATAGACAAAAAGCACCAGTCCGAACTCGCGAAGAAAGTGGAGAAGGTTCTCGTTGAGGTTGAAATTGAAATACCCAAACACAATACCAATGATAAGAACCCATGTTAAATCGAGCGAAACGCCTCTTATTTTAATCTTTCCTAAAATAAGTCCGAAAGATATTACCAACGCTAAAATAAGCAGGGAATGGGAAACACCTCCGCCCCAAAATTCAGGGGAACCGAGGAAAAGACTTCTCAATAGTTCCATTTCTATGAAATAAATTATTGTATTATCCGACGTGCAAAGGTACGTATAATTATATATATACGTGGTGTTAAAAGTGTAATATTTCACGCCAGCCATGCTTAATACTGACAAATTATGACTGATTGAAAAAATATATACATCAGTTTGCCCCATTGATAAAATTGTCGTATTTTTGCACTCCCGATGGACAGTCCATCACAAAACGCAAAAACTATAAAACTTTTATCAAATAATGGATTGGATAAAAAATCTATTTGAAGTACAGGACACGGTGGCACACATTGTTCTTCTCTATGGTTTGGTAATTGCCGTAGGCGTATTATTGGGCAAGATTAAGTTTGGAGGTGTCTCCCTCGGCGTAACTTTCGTTCTGTTTGCAGGCATTATTGCCGGGCACTTTCACTTTACAGGGCCGGCACCTATTTTAAATTTCGTCCAGGATTTCGGACTTATTCTCTTTGTCTTTTGTATAGGATTGCAGGTAGGTCCCGGCTTTTTCGAGAGCTTTAAAAAGGGCGGTGTTGCATTGAACGGGCTGGCATCGGCCATGATTCTGCTCAATGTTCTGGTTATGTTTGCCTGTTATTACCTGTTCTTTGATACAACAAACCCTGTTAATTTGCCCATGATGATTGGTACCATGTATGGTGCTGTAACCAACACGCCGGGCTTAGGTGCGGCCAATGAGGCTCTTTCTGCTATCTTTAAAGGCAACGAACCTGTCATCGCCAACGGCTATGCCTGTGCCTATCCGCTCGGTGTTCTTGGCATAATAGGTGCTACAATACTTATCCGTGTGCTTACACATACCTCACTTGAGGCCGAAGAGGCACAGCTTGCAGCCGAGGAAGCCGAGAACCCACAGGCGAAACCCAAGGCAATGACTTTAAGAGTGAGCAACGATTACATTGCCGGACGCAGCATGCAACAGATTAATGACTTCCTCAATCGCGACATCGTTTGCACGCGTTTACTTCACGACGGGCAGATAAGTACACCGTCAAAAGACACCATTTTACAATCAGGAGATTCGATGTATATTGTGTGCGCGGAGGTAGATGCTGAAGCCGTTAAGGCGTTTATTGGCCCTGAAGTGGATGTGGAATGGGACAGTAATACAGAGGATAAGCCCATGATTTCGCGCCGAATCATTATTACTAACCCGAAGATGAATGGCAAAACGCTGGGCAAAATGCACTTTAGGAGCGTGTATGGAGTCAACGTTACTCGCATCACAAGACAGGGAATGGACCTCTTTGCCAGCCGTAACCACCACTTCCAGGTAGGCGATCGCATCATGGTTGTGGGCAGAGAGGACAACGTTAACCGTATGGCCGAGTTGATGGGAAACTCTGAAAAGCGACTCAATGCGCCGAATATTGCTACCATTTTCATCGGAATTGTAGTAGGAATATTATTCGGAAGCATTCCCTTTTCGATACCACAGATGCCCGTTCCTTTAAAATTAGGCCTGGCAGGAGGCCCGTTAATCATTGCCATTCTCATTGGACGCTTCGGCCATCGCATGAAGTTAGTCACCTACACTACGACGTCGGCGAACATGATGTTGCGCGAAATGGGACTGGCTTTATTTCTTGCAAGTGTCGGCGTTAAAGCAGGAGCCGGGTTCGTAAACACCGTCATTCAGGGCGACGGACTGCTTTATGTAGGCACGGGGTTCCTTATAACCATTATACCTATTTTAATAATCGGCCCTGTTGCACGATTGAAATTTAAGTTCAATTATTTCACTATCATGGGAATGATAGCGGGTACTTATACCGACCCACCGGCATTAGCCTATGCCAATGCCAGCTGTTCGAAGGAAGCTCCGGCCGTTGGATATTCTACCGTTTACCCGTTAAGTATGTTCCTTCGCATTTTCGTGGCACAGCTTTGCGTACTGTTTTTCTGCACAGCGTAAGGGTAATAAAAAGGAGATAACTGAATTATCGTAACCCGTATAAATAATAAGGGCCTGTGGAAATTTCCACAGGCCCTTATTGTTTATGACAAAAAACAGGATGTTTTATTTCCTTATTTTCATACTCATATGTCCATTATACGCAACCGTTATCATTACCTGATAACTGCTCATCGTCTCATCGGGCATCACAAGTGAGGCTTGAAAGTGAAGCCCACCGGCGTCAACGCTCTTCAAATCCAGGTCGCTGAAGATACTTTGACGCAAGAAATCGTCGGGCACTACACCATGAAACTGCTGCTTTCTAATATCACTGTGGAACAATCTGCGTGCACCTGAATACACGTTTAGGTTGATAATGTTGTCATAATACACGTTATCCACCTCTACTCCCTCATCATTCCACGACGATTTTATGACCTTATACGTGGTAGGATTAATTTGTATGTAACAATGATAAGGCTTATTTTGATACCTGACAATGGTATCGCGCTTAATCAATTTGCCTTGATTCAGTGGTTGGGGATGCTTGTTTGAAAAGAAGTTGGCATCGTCAGCATCTTCACTTGGTACAAGTCTTATTTCGTCTCCATTCTGATTTCGGAATACAAACAGGTGCTTAGTCTGCTTTAAAATAGGATATTTTACATCGCCTGCACCGTGTAATACCAACGTGTCGCCAATGATTTGAAACCTCACCGGCATGCTTGTCGAGTCGGGATAAAATATAGAATCGCCCTTCGCTTTAAACGCAACGTCCTGCTCATCCTCATCTACCCAGATGCCCTGCAGCATTTGTTTTGCGACAGAATCTTCCTGTACGGCATCGTCTTTCTGTGCTGGCTGTCCTTTCTTACACGAAGAAAACTGCCCAACAGCAAGAATAACCATTATAGCAACAAATGCTTTTTTCATTTCAAAACTTATCGTTTTTAACCTCTTAAAGAGAATTATCCCGAATCCAATATACTGATTATGGGTTATTCAAACACCACAGCCTCGTCCAGACTTTTGGCTTTCAGCAAATCCTTTTCGCTCGTAACCACATCCTTTGCCGCAACAGGCCATTCAATATTAATGCTTGAATCGTTCCACTTTATGCTGGCTTCGTGCTGCGGTGCATACACATTGTCGACCTTATACGTAAACACAGCTTCGTCGCTAAGCACCAAAAAACCATGCGCAAAGCCACGCGGGATGAAGAGCTGACGATTGTTTTCCTCAGACAATTCAACCATAACGTACTTACCAAACGTCGGCGACGACTTTCGAATATCCACTGCAACGTCAACCACACGGCCGCGAAGCACGCGCACTAACTTTGCCTGACTGTAATCTCCCTTTTGATAATGTAACCCGCGAAGCACGCCATAGCCCGACTTCGACTGGTTATCCTGGATAAAAGAAGTATGGTAACCAATGTGCTTGTCGAAATCGTCCTGTTTCCAGACTTCAAAAAAGTAACCGCGTGCATCGTTAAAAACCTTAGGTTCTATAACCCATACACCCTTAATTTCAGTCTCCTTGTATTCCATATCACTGAATTTTGCTCCAAAGTTAATAAACATATGTGAGAATAACGACATCGTAACTTTTTATTTTCTATTTCGTAAAAATCTATATATTTTTGTTGGACGATTAGCCCTTTTTG
The DNA here is from genome assembly GCA_938018155.1 of uncultured Prevotella sp. GTDB lineage: Bacteria > Bacteroidota > Bacteroidia > Bacteroidales > Bacteroidaceae > Prevotella. Next base: position 1,997 of record CALIIG010000034.1, on the reverse strand, counting down.
TCTATTTTTGCACAGGATATGGTTGAAATGGATCGACATATTGAGATACTTCTTTTGAACAACGACTGCGTTATAGTTCCGGGATATGGTGGTTTTATGGCCCATCATGTTGACGCAAGAAGAGACGAAACCGACGGGAGCATCCTTCCGCCCATGCGTACAATAGGCTTCAATCAGAAATTAACCCTTAACGATTCTCTCCTTGCCCAGTCGTATGTTGAGGCTTACGACATCAGCTATCCGGACGCAATGCGACGTATTGAGGACGAGGTGCGCGAGCTTCGGCAGCGTATTGACATTGACGGACAATACGAATTCCGCGACCTTGGCACTGTCAGTTTGAACAAAGACGGGCATTATGAATTTGCTCCTTGCCCGGCAGGCATTCTCACGCCCGAGCTTTACGGCCTGTCTCCGGTTGATATTCAACCTCTCTGCAAGTTGAAAACAGCCGACGATTTGCTTGTCGACAGCAAGCCGTCTTCCAACAGTCAGCCTGAAAATCCGTCAGAAAATGTACCCGACAGCGAAGATATTACAGATACTTCAGAAAACCATTCGGCCCGTTTCGCAGCGTTATGGCGAAATGTTGCTGCTGCATGTATTGCTGTTCTGGCCTTTTTGCTCATTCCCTCACCATTGTCGAACAATCAACAAATCAGAAGCGGCATCGATACCCGCTTGCTCAACCGGGTTATGCCACAAGAGGCAACTACGGGCCAACACAGCGTAAAGGTTTTGGCAAAAGCCGTATTCAACAATACCAAACAAGCATCAGCCTCCGTTTCTGACGCCCAAAAGCAAACTCCTGCCGATACAAATTCACAACCTCAAATAACCGGTTATACCCTTGTAATAGCCAGTCATGTATCGCGTAAAAATGCGCAAACCTACACGGCCGACCTCAACAAGAGGGGCTACGATCAGGCCAATGTCTACACCCGTGCAGGCAGAACCAAGGTTATCTACGGCCATTACGCTACGCGTGAAGAGGCTCTGCGGGTTCTCAACAGGCTGAACAAGATTGACGAATTCAACAGTTGCTGGATTACTCGCCTGAAATAACATCCATCCTTTATGAAACGAGTGCGTTGCCCTAAGTGCGATAACTACATTACTTTTGACGAAACTAAGTATCGCTCAGGGTCGTCACTTATCTTCCAGTGCCCTGTATGTGGCAAGCAATTTGGCATTAGAATGGGTGTGTCAAAACTTAAACCGCGCCAGGATGACGAAGATCCCGAGGCCGAAGCACAGGCTTCTGACAAGGGCTGCGGTGCTATTATCGTTATCGAAAACGATTATTGCTACAAGCAGATACTGCCTTTGCAGATGGGCAATAATACGATAGGACGCTACATGAAGGGCAACAACATCACCACTCCCATTGAAACAGGCGACCTCACGATGGACTTATTGCACTGCATGATCAACGTGAGCCGCAACAAAAAAGGGCAGCTTCGGTTCGTGCTTAGCGACGGACCGTCGAACCACGGCACTTTTGTCAATGGCGAACGATTGCCTGCACGCGAAAAAAGGAACCTTGAAAACGGCAGCGTTTTCAACATTGGCGTTACGTCTGTTATATTAAAGGGTGAGGGCGAATAAGCCGCTTTATCCCACCTTAATTATTTTTTAGCATTTCATCTACGGTGTTTGATATGGCATTTTACAACTGTTTTGTTGTAAAACCGTATTGGCATGTGCGCTATTTGCCTCGCAAAACACAATAACCCTTCAGCCGAAACACACTTTCATTCAAACAAAACAACAAGCCCATTTCTACCGCAGTAATCTCTTCCACCGATGTTCGGCCCAATTGTTATCACGCCTAAAATTGTTTGCTTCTTTTAGTCAGTCCTCAGTTTAACGCTCATATTCGTCAAGGTTTACGTCATATTCTTAATGCCTTGGTTACTTATCCATTCTGTAATAATGATGATATGCCCATCGTTCGACGGCCGTCAGCAGCGCGTACGACGGTCGTCACACCCATT
>CALIIG010000033.1 GCA_938018155.1 uncultured Prevotella sp. | reverse complement strand
CGGTAGGATGGAACTCAAGAGGCAGGCCGGCTTCGCCGTCAACCATGAAGTTTTCGTCAGTCCGGGGCGATACAGCCAGCTGTGGAACAGCTCCCTGTCTGCCCTCACCGTAGTTGCTTCCCGAAATGGTTTTCTCGGTAAATACGGTAGATGTTATCTGGTTATCGATGACATTCAGCATCAAGAATCGGCCTCCGCGCGATGAACCTGAGGTTACACCCGAGGTAATGACAACACATTCATTAGCCGGTCCGCTCACAGCGAGTCCGCGTCCCATGTCTGCACGGTAGAAGTTTACAGAGCTTTGTGTGGTAATCCATTCCACAGGGTTGGCATCAAGAGAGGCCCATTTGTAGAACCTTAGCGTACCACGCTTGTACCCTTCGTCCACCAGGCCGTCGTTAAACTGATTGCGAACGGCGTTCACACCAACCAGTTGCCCGTCGGCTGTAAACGCAATGTCGTTCAAACGTGAGTAGAATCCCTTGTTGTCGGTTTCGGCAGCAGGTATGCCTGTGGTCGATAATTGCTTAACAATCTTAAGCTCTTTATTATTGATAAGGTATAATTTAGGTTCGCCTGCGGCGTCAGAGAGCACCACTGTTGAATCTCCACGCGTGAGCATACGGCGTACAGTTCCCTCGATGGCGAGGTTATCCGACGTTTTTTCTGTCATTTTCAGCAGCGAAGGAGCGGCTGCACAGGTTGTCATTACAGGCTCAGGATAATTATAATAGGTAATTGCTGGCGGGACATAATCGGTTGCTTCGGCCAGCAGTTTGACGTACGATGTTTCGTTTGCCTTCACGGTGAGCGGCTTTGTATTGTCGCCTTCAAGCGGTTTGTAACCGTCTTTTTCGAGCATGAACGTGTATTCGCCGGGCTCAAGATTCTTAAAAACAAACACGCCGTTGTACAAAGTGTCGACCTGATAGGTATCAACCACGGCACCATTCTTCAGCAAATGAATCTTCGCACCGTTGACAGGCTTCCACTGATCATTCGATCCGGGAGCGTATTGATAAAGCACATGCTTCATCTTGGTGTGCATATCCTTAATGGTTCCCATGATATAGCCTTTGGTTTCGGGCTTTAAACCAAAGTATTTACAGATGCCGCGGGCCAGGCGTACGCCCTGCTGGTAGCAGTAATCCTTATTCAAGGCACGGTGGCGTGCAGGCTGATAGGTGTGGAAATAGCCTTCGAGGAGGAAGCCCGGAGTGCCATGTCGCAGCACGCCAAGGTAGCCATGGTAAGTCTTTCCATTGCTACGGACCGAGGTATACTCATGTCCATAGAAGTCAATATCGCCGCGAAGGTTCATGTTTGTAAGGCTGTACGCGTTTAAATGGTCAATGAAATTCTCCCAATGATAAGGCCAGCACGTCTTAGCCATCGCCCTGCTTCCCTTGGCTAAATCGCCATCTTCGCCATCATGACCGCGATAAAGGAAGAGCGGATAGTTTGTCATTGACCCGTCTCCGGCCGCATTTGAGTGGATGGATACGAACATATCGTAGTTGCCTGATTCCACTTCCTCGCATATTTCAGACAACGGACGGTTGCAGGCACCGTCGTCATCTGCCTGAATCCACGGCCAGTGCGGACCGTTGGAAGTACGCGAATAGGTAATGTTTTCAGGCTTCACGCCCATACGTATCAGCGCATGGTGCAGCTCTGCCACCTTCCAAAGGTTGGTGTTGGTTTCGTAAAAGCCGCACGAATCAGGCCTTCCGTCAGCCAGAGCAGGGAATGGAATGGTTGCCGCAGGGCGGTCATTGGGTCCCCATCCGCCATGTCCGGGGTTGAGATAAAAGCGCAATTGGTCGGCCGGTTTCGATGTAGTTTGTGCAAAAATATTGCCGGTAGCGATTATCGCTACCACACCAAGCATGAATAATTTTTTCATAGCGATAATTATTTAAGGTTGATGATGTAGGCTTCGCCCGCAGGTGTTTCAAAGGCAATTTTGCGTGCAGAGGGGCTGACCCGCGGGTATTGTGCGATAATATCTTCGCTTGTAAGCGTCTGTTCAGCACCTGAAAGCGACTTTGCAACGATGGAAGACGAGGTAACATACTCGCCATTGTCCTTGTCGTTCATGCCTACAATGGTAGCGTTGTCGTACCATTTTGCAGCCCTCAGCTGGCCCATGGGCTTAACGTTATTGCCGTTAAGGTCGCAGACAAAGCAGCCAACGCCGCTGACATAGTACAGAACCTTCGTTCCGTCAGGCGATAACGACGGCCAGATATAGCGCACGTTCTTGCCGTTCGGTGCCAGAAGGGTGGTGCGACCGTTGCGTGTAAGCTGCATCTCGTGGTTCTGCGTGAGCGACAAAGCAGGCGGGGTGGCAACAACCTTAGCCCCGTTCAGTGAACGCATTCTCATCTTGCCCCTGCTGATTACCGCTGCCGCGTTGCCGTCAATACGATAGCCTTGCAGCGTACGCTGGGCGGGAGCAAGTTCCCGTTTCGCCCCTGTCGCAAGCGAAAGGCTCTTAAGCGACGTCATCTTCAGGTGCTGCGGGGTAAACGTTGTTTCGCGAAAGACGATGGTTTTACCGTCTGCTGCCACTGTTGCACCGTAGCCGGCACCGTCGGCTTCTGTAATAGTTGTGATTTGTTTTGTGGCTAAATCAAACTTTTTTAGTCCACGATGGTTGGTTGACGTGAGAAGAATGTAATCGCCCGCAGGGCTGATAGCAGCCACCGAATTGTCGGCATCGGCGGGTATTGGCACCTTCTCGACAGATTGAACACTAAGCACTTGCGCCGCCGCCGCGATGGGAAGGCACAATGCCATTAACAGTAAAAAATGTTTCATACGTGATTGTTATTAGGTGAAAGGAATAAAATAGGCTAATTAAAAGATTAAAAAAATAAAGAATTAAAAAGCTATTCAGAGCGTAAAACTTGAAGTATATAATATTTACTGAATCGTATTAATATTTCGATAACATCAGTGAATCATTATTACAATTGCCTTTACTCCTTATAATCCTTTTAATTCTTTAATCTTTTAATTCTTTACTTCTTCTCAACTATTGCCGAAA
>CALIIG010000032.1 GCA_938018155.1 uncultured Prevotella sp. | reverse complement strand
CCGCCGTACGCGCGTATGACGGCCGCCGAACGATCAGTAAGATGCAACTAACGGGGTGCAATAACCTTGTAATGAGGCTAACAATACACCATTATACCCTTTGAAAAGAACAATAAGACAAAACTAACCCATAAGAGAACTAAAGGTTAAAATCAACATTCAGCTCCGGCGCTTTATCGGCACCTGCCGCTGCTTCAAACTTAACCATCTTGTCGAAACCGAACATTCCGGCTACAAGCATGTTGGGAAAACGGCGTATCGTCTGGTTATAATCCTGCACAGCCTCGTTGTATTTCTGACGGGCTTCATTGATACGGTTCTCCGTTCCTTCAAGCTGTATCTGCAAACTGTGGAAGTTTTCGTTTGCCTTCAGGTCAGGATAACGCTCGGCTACCACCATCAGCCGGCCTAAAGCCTGTGCCAGTTGTCCCTGTGCACTTTCATACTGACGAAGTTTTTCCGGCGTAAGGTTGTCGGCATCGAGCTTGATTTGCGTTGCCGCAGCACGCGCATTTATCACATCGGTAAGCGTAGTTTTCTCGTGTTTGGCATAAGCCTGAACTGTCTTGGCAAGGTTGGGAATAAGGTCTGCGCGGCGTTGACAGGTTGCCTGAACGTCGGCAAGAGCCGTTGTTGCCGTCTCCTGCGTGTTCACCATGCTGTTGTAGGCATTCACCATAAACATGGCAACAATTGCCAGAACTGCAAGAATGACAAGCCACGGAGTCCATTTTGATTTTTTCATATCGATATTGTTTTAAATTATGATTTGCTTATTCTGTTAAAAAAAGCTGTTTATTCTCTGGGGCCGGGCCATGTTATTTACGATGTGTCACGATAATATATTTACCAGCCACCGCCAGAACCCCCTCCTCCAAAGCTGCCACCGCCGAAACTTCCACCTCCGGAACCACTGAAGCTGCCGCCACCACCGCCAAAGAGGAACGGCGGCATCCAGTCGTCATCATCGTTTCTTCGATGCTTCTCAGGCCTGTGTTTAATAATGCCCAAACGCTCTAAAATGTAAGTGATAAAAGCCCAAAATGGTGCACCAAAGCAAATAAGGAGAAAGAAAATCAGTACGAAAATACTGCCGATACCGTCTAATTCCCCGTCTTCATCTTGTGTACCCGCATCGCCCGTACTTAATTTTCGGAACAGTGCCTTGCAGGTTTCCTCCACCGCTTTGTCCGCATCGTTCTCACGCATATATCTTACAATACAGGCCCGCGCAATGTCATCGCATTCAACATCCGTCAAATCGGCCTCCAGTCCCTTGCCCGGAGCTATGAAATAACGGCGGTCGTCAACGGCAATCACCACCACCAGGCCGCGCCGTTCCTTACGCGTTCCTACGCCATAATGGTTGCCGATGTCCTGCGCCATGCGAAAACAGTCGGCATCTTTTACACGATTTACAATCACAAAAACGGTTTGAACGCCACACTCTTTGTACAGACGGCCAAGATAAATATCGGCTGAATCGCGTGCCTCATTGCTCAAAATACCGTCAGGGTCGCATACAAAGCGGTTACGATCCTGCAAATGAACCATCGGCACATCTTCGGCAGTCCACACCTTTGCCTGTATGATGGAGCAATAGAATAAGAGCAAGAAAACGGTAATAATCCTGCTCATACACCTTATTTTATATGTCTTTTCACAATTGCAAGCCTGCTGCATTACTACAAAAACAACCTATTTCAACACCGTGGCCTTAATAATTTTGACATCTTCGAGCGGACGACTATTATCATCAACGGGCACGGCCTGTATCTTTTCTAACACATCGAGGCCGCCTACTACCTCACCAAACACCGTATACTGGCCGTCAAGGTGCGGCGTTCCGCCCTGTAAGCGGTAGGTTTCACGAATGGCAGGCGTGAGTTTAACGGTGCTGTCGGTGCGCTCGTCAAGCCGTTGCTGCACTCTGTCGAGCCCTGCTTCGCTAAACGTAGAACCATAAACAATATAGAATTGTGCTGCCGATGACTTGCGTTCCGGATTAACCTTGTCGCCCTCCCGTGCCGCAGCGATGGCACCTCGCTTATGAAAATACTTCGGAAAAACAATTTCAGCGGGAATGGTATAGCCCAATCCGTGATTACCAATACGCTCTCCGGGCTTTGCATGGCGCGTAGCAGAGTCGCCCGTCTGAATCATAAAGTTGGCAATTACACGATGCCATAATATACCATTATAGTAACCCTTCTTAACTAATTTAAGAAAATTGTCACGATGTTTGGGCGTTTCATTATAAAGTTCTACAACCATATCGCCTTTCGTTGTCTGTAAAAGAACCTGATGTCGCCCAGCTGAAGAATCAGTGGCAACAACGCCATCTTTATTCTGTGCTGCTACCGTTAATTGTAAAAATAAAAGCAGAGTCCAAACAAATAGTCTTTTCATGCCGAACGTATATATCACAATCTGTTTACGCCGACAAAGCTAACATTTAAACTTATAAAGTTGTTCTATATGCCGTTAAATATATATATTTTTATAATTATAATACTTTCATTTCGGCGTTTTTTTTGGATATTAACAGAAATATCCTAAATTTGCAAGCTAATTAAACCGTTTTATTTATATAACTTGCATCATGAATAAAAAGATTCTCATCCCACTTGTTCTTCTGTTATTATTACTTGCAGGTGGAATTACATATCTTTACCTTAACCTCAGGCAGCAAAAGCAAGCAGCACAAGATATGGAACAGCTGGCAGCCATGGACAAAAAGGAGATGGAAAACGAGTATCAGCAGTTTGCCAATCAATATAGTGAGATGAAGAGTCAGATTAACAACGACTCGATTATCGCTCAGCTCACGCAAGAACAAGAGAAAACTCAGCGACTGTTGCAACAATTAAAGGCAACCAAAAGCACCGATGCCCGCGAAATAACCCGTTTGAAAAAAGAACTTGCAACGGTGCGTGCCGTGTTGAGAAGCTATGTTATTGAGATTGATTCATTAAACCGTTTAAACCAAACACTTACGGCAGAAAATACCCGTATAAAAGGCCAATACGAAGAAGCCAACCGCCAGATTGCCGGCTTAAACAACGATAAGGCAAGCCTTTCTGAAAAGGTAGCCATCGCATCACAGCTCGATGCCACGGGGATAACTATGGCTGCACTGAACAAACATGGCAAAAGTACACGACAATTAAAGAAGGCACAGAAGTTCTCTGTTAGCTTCATCCTGGCTAAAAACGTCACGGCTGCAAGCGGAATGAAGACTATTTATGTTCGCATACAAACGCCGGCAGGTGGTATTCTGGGCAATGCAGGCACATTTAATTATGAGAATCGCACCCTGACCTGCTCGATGAAACGAAGCGTTGAGTATGGCGGGAAGGAAACTTCACTGACACTTTATTGCGACATTGACCAGGCTTTGCAGGGAGGTTCTTTCAATGTCAGCATCTTTGCTGACGGTAATATGATAGGAAGCAGAAGCTTCAGCTTCGAGTAAAACAACGAATTTACAAGACATGAGAAGGGTTTCTTTCGCCATCTTATTATTATTGA
>CALIIG010000031.1 GCA_938018155.1 uncultured Prevotella sp. | reverse complement strand
ATGTACATTCCGATGTTTCTAAATGTATATTCCGAAATTGTTAGATGTACATTCCGATGTTTCTAAATGTATATTCCGAAATTGTTAGATGTACATTCCGATGTTTCTAAATGTATATTCCGAAATTGTTAGATGTACATTCCAATGTTTCTAAATGTACATTCCGAAATTATTAGATATACATTCCTACGTTGCTAAATATACATCGTAAGATAATTTGTAAACCGTGTCTAATTGAGAATAAAGAAGTTACCTCGTTATGTAAACTAAATAGGTAACGATTTGGAAACGAGAGAAGTACTTTCTGTTGCATGTTTCTACATCAACAGAGAACGTTTGTTATTTGTAATAGTCAAAACTTATTCTGACACTTTGCTTATTCGATAGCAAAATAACCGTCAGAACAAGTATTGACTATTTCATTTAAAGACAGTACTTGTCTTTCTGTATATGGGTCAGCCGTGAAACGATAGTAGCCGATGGTGCGAGGGGGAAACTGTAGCAGACAACAAGGCGACCCTCTCTGGTTGAAAGAGGGCCGCCTGCTGATAGTGTGGTGTGGTTGTGATGGTGGGAGCGAAAGGCTTACACCTTATATAATAAGGGGCCCTCGGGGGCCGACGGAGGCCCTTATTCCAGTTTTTGCGTCAGCTTTCCTGCCTTGACGATGACCGGCCACGTGCCGATGCCCTGCAGTGTAGCCTCGGAGGCATGGGCGATGGTTTCGCCAACGAGCTGTCCGCCAAGTGTGTAAACCTGCACCCGACAGCCGTTTGCCACACCCGTTACATGCACGGCGTCGCCCGTTCTGTATGCATTCAGCGTTGCCTGACGAGCTTCGCCGATGCCGGCGCCGATGGGCATCTCCTTGAATTTCCTGAATTTCTTCCAGGCCGGAGCACTTTTATATTTGGCCAGTGTGCCGGCCGGGACGTGCACTGTGGGCTTGTCGTAGTCGTAAAAACTTTGATCATCGGCCGTCGGCGGGATGGTAGAGAAGCAGTAAATGTCCGTCAGCTGCTTGCATCTGTCAAAGCAACGGCGGTCAATCTGATTGATGGAGGCAGGCAAATAGATGTGTTTCAGTGCCGTGTTATAGAAGGTGTTCATCTCCAGTCTTGTCAACTGGTTGGAAAGATGTATCGAATCGAAGTTGAAACAATTATAGAAAGCCCCTACGCTAAGCTCCTTGACCGAGTTGGGCAAGTCAATATTCTTGAGGGCCGTAGCCGAGAAAGCCGTGGAGCCTATGGACCTGAGCCCTTCGGGTAACGTCACTTTTGTCAGCGCTCCACACCCTCCGAACATGCTGCTGCATAGCTCTTTGAGGCCTTCTGGCAGCCTGACGCTGCGAATATTTGTAAGCGAAAAGGCACCGTTCAGCATGAGGTTGATGCGGTTGGGTATCACAAGGTCGCCCTCTAACTTCGATTCTGTGAAGGCTCCTGCCCATATTTTGTTGACGCTCTGCGGAAGAAAGTCGAGGTTTCTCACGCCGCAACCTTGGAAAGCTGCATCGGGAATGTAGTCGAGCGTGCCCGTAATGTGCGGATTGACAAGCCGTTCACAGCCGTTGAAAATGTGGGGACCGATCTGGCTTGCGTCCATGGTGACGTTCTCCAAAGCCTTGCATCCCACGAACAAATTGTCGCCAAATATCACGCCTTTGCCTTTAGCGACAAAGGTTTTCAGATTGGGACAGTTCTTGAAAACGATGCTTCCTACGAGACGATAAGAGGCCGGAAGGGTGATGCTTACGATATTGGGATCGCCCCCAAACGTCCTGTCATCGAGCTTTTCCACATTATAGGCCTTGGCACTGCCGAAAGGCGTGAGACTGGCTTTCTTCGAAGTGGCGTCGTAATAAACCTTGTCGGGCAGCGTCATTTCTGCCTGTGTGCGATTGCAAAACCACAGTTCGAGGGCGGTTTTGTCACGGTTGAAGTGAAACAGATAGAGGCCGACGTCGAGGGTTTCTTCCTCATCGTCATTGACGGCAGCACTTACGCTGGTATTGATGCCTGCCAGAAGTAATAGGCCGAAGGCCATACGGAGTAAACTTTTCTTCATCTCTTTAATGCTTAAATCAATTGTTTCTTTCGTCAGTTAGCCCCTGATGGTTAACGGGTTATCGGGTGCAAAGTTAATGGTTTCATCTGTATTGTTTCCCCTTTTTGCCGTCTTTCGGGTTCAAAAAAGCCTGTCAAATTCGTTCTTTTTCGTGGCGAAGCAGGTTGATGATGCCTGAATAGTCCGGCTGTGCCTGCGTATTTTATGAACCGGCTTTATGGAATGGGTCTTCAATTTCGTCGGCAACGTACAGGCCAAACAGCCCGCGGTGCACTTTAAGACGGCATTTCATACCGGGCCTGTAATAAGTTTTCTCACCCACGCGCAGGTGAATATATGTGCCTGTCTGTGGCAGGAACAGCACCACCTCGTTGTCCGGGTCTCCCCCTTTCGTCCGTCCTTCGTCCACTTCGCTTACCATAGCCTCACGGTATTCAACATTTTTCGGACCGAAATTCTCATTAATGCCAAAGACAAGAGCCTGCAGAAGTCCTACGACTATGGCTATACCTAAGGCATAGCAAAACGTAGCAGACTTTAGTTCGTCCCATACAATGCCTGCCTTTTGCGAGCCTTTTTTGCGGGATGACTTCCTAATCCCCCGAACAACAGCGGCTGTGAGCGATATACCTACAATGATAAGTGCATACTGATACAGTGGCATCTGAATGGGTAACAGCGTGTCATTATAAGCCCAGGCACCAAAAACGGCTACGATAACAAGAGCAAAAAAAGCAACAAGAAGCACAAGTGAGCTGACTACATAGCCTCCGTAGCCTATCACTTTCCCTATTTTCGAACCGCCGAAAGCCAGCATGGCATAGCGTGCAAAGAGCTTTTGGCCAAGCGTTGCTTTCTGACGGATGTCGATCATATCCTCTGGCGAGGGTGGAAATGTTTTGACAGGCGTGAACGTTGTGTACGTGCCCTGCTTCCCTTCTGCAGGTTTGAAACATGCCTCCACGGTCGAATAGTCGGGCAATTTGTCAAAAGCCTCTTCGTCTTCCTGAAATACGGTGCAGTCGGGTGCGGTCAGAACAAGGTATGAATATTCCATATAGCCCTCGTCATCGCTATATTCTTCTGCAGGCTTTGGTTCTATCAGTATATCCTCATGTTGCGGCAAGCCCTGCAGCGTACGGTCTGATGGCGTGAACCATGCTTTGGCATCGGCGTCTTCTCCGGTCAGATTGGTAAACAGCGTGTCGCATAAAGTAAGGAAGTCTGCATCGCTGGCGTGTCCCCCTCTCAACAGAATGACATTCTGGTCAGGCTCTCGGGTCTCCATAATATTTAAGGAGAAGTCGAACCCTATGCCTGCCAGGTCCTTGTGTGCCATATGGTTTAGCTGTTTGCGCAGGTCCCTGAGAGGCATATTTCTCACCACAATTGTTTTTTCCATCTTCCGTCTTGTATCATATTTGTACGGCTACACATCTTCCAACCATGTTGATGTCTCAACATCTTGCCAATTCATAACCGTCCCTTTATTCTTGTTTTTAATTCTTTACTCCTTTAATATCTTGTTTGTCCGCCGACAACTTTAATTCTTCAATCTTTTACCTTTTTACTTTTCAATCATTGCCATTCCACCACCACGTGCTCAAAGTTGCGTTTCTCCAAGTCCTCATTCTTTATATAAAAGAACATTAACGATTCTGGCCTTCCTATCTGCAGGGGATGTATTCCCTCTTCATCACCTGCGAACCCCTGCAATTGAAGCAGCATAAAATGGTCGTCACCAGTTTGCAATTCTTTAATATGCGTGATAGGAGAATGGTCTATCCATTGGGCACTGCTAAACATATGGCCCATATCCATATCGTGATCTGCAAAATACTGATTGATAACAGCGTCGTACGTTGCCTTTGTCATTGTTCGGTCATTCTCGGAATATCCGTAGTTCATATAATCATAGAATCCTAAGTCGGGCCCCAAAACCAGGGGTATACTATCGAAGCGCGACGATGCTGCGAGGTCGTCAGGGTAGGGACGTTCCGGCACATTTGTCTCTTCAGGAAGATAAATAACCTTGTACGATTCCTGGTCATCACGGTCTCGAGTTTTTAAGTCAGCGAAAAAGAAAAGTATACCTTTCTCTCCTAAAGGTGATTGTGGTGTTTTTGTTTCATCCCCATCCTGAATCTCGCTAATTCTGATTTGGGCTAAACAACTCATTGGAACTCCATCATGATAAGGCCATGCAATATCGGCAGGCAGGTTAGGGCGGCCACCCAACTGCGATGTAAACGGTGGACGTTCCGTGCTATTGGGCGAGTACGGCAGAAGGTATATGGCCAGTCCTGCATCCTCTTTCATCAGCTTTTGAGCTTCATCAAAATTAAGAAAAACCGTCTGTGTAGTGGTCTTCTTAAAGCGTGGAGCTATAGCGCGCAGGATGTCATTGAGCGTACCGTTGTCCTCATAGAAGAACTGAATCAGAAGTTCTTTCGATTCCACTGCAACGTTATCCACGTATACGTGCACGTGGGTAACCTTGCTCCAGGGTATAAAAGAAGTGATGATATAGTCTTTCAGTTGATACGATTTGTTGTAATTGGTGTCCCCATCTTGCAGGTCATCTGGGTTGACAACCACACAAACACCGTCCGATAATATCAGGAACGAAGCCTTTGCATCGCGGAAACTCCGGTAGGTTTTTTCAAAAATCAGCAGCAGTTTAATGTGATATATGAGCAACACATTGATGGCAATCACACAGCCTTCATTCATGCCGCCGATACTATACAAGTTTATTGCTACCCAGCATAACAGATAGTTTTGCCAGCTTTGTAGCGTAAGATCACGAAAATTGCTCCATACATATTTCCACTTGTTGTCGGGCAGCAGGAAAGCCGTGTGGCTTTGGAAGTCGTCATCGCCCTGCATAGGCCGGGCATCTTTTCTGTTTCTTATGAAGTCGCGTATCCACAACATGCCGAAAAGCAGAGTGGAAAGTACGATAATTGCTATTTGGTGAGCAGTCATGTTAAAAGTTATGCATCTTTGTTTACGATGTCCTTACTTTGTTTACCGTATGTTCTCAAAATATGGTATATACATAGCCCGTTGGCAGGGCAAAGATAAAATTAAAATCTGAGAAATGTCCTTCTTTTCTGTTTTTTTAGGCGTAATGGACATTTGGCAGGCTGAAAACCTCCCAAGTTAAAGTAATAGACATTTGGCAGGCTGGTTATTCCAGCCTGCTTTTTTGCATTTATGAATCCATTTATAAACTTATTTCTATTGGCTTCATTCAATACATTATGGTTATTATAGTGCTCTTTTAAATTGTGAGTTAAAGGATTCCGAGAGGTTTCAGCCTGCGAAATGTCCATTATGCCCCAATATACCATAATCGCGGTATGCCAAATGCCTTTAGTATGCTATTGTGAAGACTCTGATTTTACCCTACCTTTGCAACCGTAAACATAAGTATTCAAAATGGCTTCATGGCGGACACACCTCTTCTTATCAGAAGACAGCCGGCAAAAAAGCGAAACAGAAAGGATATAAAACATGAGTAACAAGACGAAACTTCACTTTGAAACACTGCAGTTGCACGTAGGACAGGAACAGGCCGACCCCGCTACCGACTCACGCGCGGTACCTATTTACCAGACCACTTCTTACGTTTTCCACAGTGCCCAGCATGCTTCCGACCGCTTCTTTCTGAAAGAACCGGGGAACATTTACGGCCGTCTGACCAATACTACACAGGGCGTTTTCGAAGACCGCGTGGCAGCACTTGAGGGTGGCGTAGGCGGTTTGGCCGTGGCTTCAGGCGCAGCTGCCGTAACCTATGCCATTACAAACCTGGCCAATGCAGGCGATCACGTGGTAGCTACCAATACCATTTATGGCGGCACTTACAACCTGTTGAAGCACACGCTCAGCAAGTTTGGCATAGAAACTACGTTCGTCGACCCCGACGATTACGATGCCATGGCTGCTGCCATTCGTCCTAACACGAAGCTGGTGTTTATTGAAACACTGGCCAATCCCAACTCAAACATATCGGATATAGAGCGTTCGGCAGCCATCGCCCACGCGAACGGGCTTCCCCTTGTCGTCGACAACACCTTTGGAACGCCCTATCTTATCCGACCCATTGAGCACGGAGCCGACATCGTTGTGCATTCGGCCACAAAGTTTATAGGCGGTCATGGCACGTCGTTGGGGGGCGTAATTGTTGACGGTGGCATCTTTGACTACTTCCAGAACAATAAGTTCCCCGGCTTCACACAGCCTGATGCGTCATACCACGGTTTGGTTTTCGGCAAGCTCCCCGCGCCGTTTGTAACCCGCGTAAGGGCGTTGTTGCTGCGCGATGAGGGTGCCTGTATATCGCCATTCAACGCATGGGTGCTGTTGCAGGGCCTTGAAACACTAAGCCTGCGCGTTGAGCGGCATGTGTTTAACACACAGAAAGTGATCGAGTATCTGCTAACGCAGCCACAGGTTAAGAAAATTAATCATCCCTCGTTACCCTCACATCCCAACCACAACTTGTACGAACGCTACTTCCCCAACGGTGCCGGCTCGATATTTACATTTGAGATTGACGGCTCGCAACAGAAAGCATTCCACTTCATTGACCACCTGAAGATATTCTCTCTACTGGCTAATGTAGCCGACGTAAAGTCGCTGGTTATCCATCCCAAGAGCACAACCCACTCGGAGCTTAGCGAGGAAGAGGCCAACGAACAGGGCATTTACGACGGCACGATACGCCTTAGCATCGGTACAGAACACTATAAAGACCTTATCGCTGACCTTGATCAGGCTTTCGAGGCAGTTAAAAAGGAAAGATAACAGCCTTATCCCTTAAGGCTGCAGAGGCCTTAAAGGATAAGGCAGGAGTTAAGGAGTTAGTAGAAGTTAAGGAGTTAAGACATTACTATGGCAGTTGTCTTACTGTTGTTCATTTCAACCTTTCCTTTTTTATCTTTTCTCCTTATTTTAGATATTCTGCTACTTTTTATTTGGAGTGGGCAGGAGTTTCTGGGGTTTTGCTGACATTTGCCTTACCTCCTCCTAACTCCATAACTCCTTACTCCTTAGTAAAGTCTTAACTCCTTTTACCTCCTTAACTCCTTAACTCCTTTAAGAAACTACCTTTGCTCGCAAGAGAAAAGGCAGTTTCTCACTCTTTTTAATTCCATCCCGGGTTTTGCGACATGTCGGGGAGCTTGCGGATTTCCGATTCAGGGATAGGCATAAACATCATTTTTCGGTTGACGATGCGGCTGCCTACGCGAGTAGAATTGGGCACTGTGCGCTGATAAAAGGTGGCTTTCGTGCCGTCCATATTCATGCCCGTCATCGTTACCGACTCTGTAGCCTCATACTGTCCCCATCGGCGAACGTCGTAATAACGCTCATTTTCGAAGAGCAGTTCTACCATACGCTCCTGCTCTATAAGTTTTTGAACCTTGTCAACATCGCCGGCCTCGGCTACCGACATGCCCGGCAAGCCGGCACGATGACGCACCTGGTTGAAGGCCTTGCGCATTTCGTTGACGTCGCGCGAAAGCGTATAGGTTTCGCCGTCGAGCTGTACGGTGTGCGTGGTAGTGAGGTGGTTCAGAGCTTCGGCATACATTAACAGCACGTCGGCATAGCGTATTATGGGATAGGCCTTGGTTAAACGCTTGGCATTTGTGCCCGCCCAGGCATCGGTAGGGTTGATGAATTTCTTGATGACATAACCCGTAAGCGGATAGTCAACGGCGTTACTCTGCTTGCCGTCAGGCGAATCATAATAATAGGTAATGGTTTGCTTGTAATCGCCCACAGTCGATGTCGACGTCATTGGCCAGAAGCATTCGCTGAAGCCTATTGAAGCATAGAAGCGCATTTCGCGGTTGTTGTACATGTTAAACACCTCACTGTTAAGGCGGTAACCCGAGAAAAACTTCTGCGCTGTGGTAAATCCCGTTTCCGAATAAGGATACTGTGCCGACGACTCGTCGATGTTACGCCCGTCGGTCATGCGGTAAGCGTCTACCACTTTCTGCGTTACACAGTAGTGGTTCCAGCCATTGAGGTGAGCAGGAAACGCCTGCTGCGTGTGGGCTGTAAGGTCGTTACTGTATCGCGCCCAAATCCATTCGGGATTGCTTGGTATCACATCTTCGCCGTTAAACATGTCGGCATACGAGTGGAAGGGGTCGATACCGGCCGCACCTGTGGGCCATGGCTGCAGATAATCGGGGTCGGTAGTGACGTTCGTTGGCAGGGCAGGTGTTTCGGAAGAGCTTTCAACGGTATGGAGACGGTACATAGGATTGCCGTTCTTTTTCATGTCCATCACGCGCTTGCATGCTGCTGCGGCAACG
>CALIIG010000030.1 GCA_938018155.1 uncultured Prevotella sp. | reverse complement strand
AAAAGTAATATATGCCTGAAAATGTTGTATCTTTGTCATAAGAAACAGGTATAAAACATGTTAGAGTTTAAGAACGTAAGTGTAAAACTTGCCGGAGGGGTGTCGTCTTATCCTTTTTCGTTGGTTGTAAATGGGGGCGAATGCGTTTGCCTCCAGGGACAAAAGGGTAGTGGAAAAACCGCTTTGCTTAGGGCTATCATGGGGCTGGTGCCTATCAGTGCAGGCTTTATCACCATCGATGGTGAACTTGTTTCGTCAGGTTCAGGCGAATATTTTCGTAGAATGATGGCCTACGTTCCACAGCAGGTGCCCGTCGAGGATATGACACTACGACAGTTTTATACCCAAATATCACAGTTAAAGGTGAATCATAACACCTCTTATAACGAAACTTCCATCCAGGAAAGCATGGCGTTCCTTGGACTTGATAAATCACTTATAATCAAAAGTATAAATGGTATAAATAAAGAAGTTATGCAGCTTGCCATGTTGGCTGTTGTTCCTTTGCTCAAAAAGAAAATTGTTTTACTCGATAATTTGCCACAAACAACGGTGGTATCGCAGTTTGTTTCAAATTTAGCTGCTATGGGTTCAGAGGTTATTTATACGTGTGAGACCAATCAAATGCAATGTCATAAAATCATCAATATTTAAGCTATGTCGGTTACAGTTTGGGGAATACTTTCGGGGTTGTTACTGCTTGCCATACCTGTTTATGCTATTTACAGGTTTAAACTGGGCATGATAAACCGCCTTTTGGTATCGGTTTGCCGCATGGCACTTGCTGTTACCGGGTTTAGTTTGTTGGTTTATGCAGCGGTAAAACTTAACCATATTGGCTTTGACATGGCAGCTTTACTGGTAACAGTGATGGTAGCTTCGGCACTGGTTGTGCGAAAAGCAGGCCTGAAACCTGTAAAATTATGGGCTCCTGTAACGGGGGGCATGTTGCTATCGACCCTGGTTATTGGCCTTTACGTATTGTTTTTAGTGCTTGGACAGAAGAACCCTTTTACGCCACAGTTCTTCCTTCCTGTCATGGGGCTTATTGCTTTTGGCATGATTCGTGCGAACGCAAGGGCACTCGGGGTTTATTATATGGGGCTGAAGAACCATTCACAACTATATTATTATCTGCTCGGTAACGGCAGTACCCATCGCGAAGCCGTTGATTATTTGTTGCGCCGAAGTTTGCAGGCCTCGGTTGTATCATCGTTAAAGCAGGTATCACACATTATAATGGTATCGGCTCCAGTGCTTATGTTGGGTATGATCATGGGAGGAACAAGCGTTGCAGTGGCAGCAGTTTGTCAGGTATTGTTTATGATAGTGTTAACCGCAGCATCAACAGGGATGGTGTTTGTCACGCTATTGCTGGCCCGACGAGGTGGTTTTGACGAGTACGAAAAACTTAAACCTGTGTTTAAAAACGACAGGGAGACAGCTTCAAACTCTTTATCCAGTCCTTCAATACCCCCGCATACTGATCCTGAGAGTCGGCTACAAGAAGAATAACTCTTGAACCATCGTTCAGCGTTGGCCCCAGGCACATACCTTCGTAATTGGCCAGGCTGCGCCGGGTTATGTTAAGTTTGGTTTTCCATTTTGCAAGCAATTGCTTCTCTGTATTGCCGGGAACAAAATGGAATAGCTTGCAATTGACAAACGATCCTATCTTTTTGTGAGGTACAAAAAACTCACGTTCGAGCAACAAAACGGAGCCGTCGTCCAAAGCGCACAGCGTTCCTATGCCGTGTGCATAGAATAAGGCTTTTGCTTTATTGGCTTCAGGAACATCCATATGATACCTGAACGTGTGAACGGGTTGTAACAATTCGTTATACGATTGTATGTAAACGGTGTCGCTTTCGTTGCATGTCCACAGTTCTTTTGTATGTGCATTATAGCTTAATGCTTCGAGTCCCAGGTTGCCCGGCAGGCGTTTGTAGACGTCTGTCTGGGGTATAAATCGGCCCGTCCGGCTGCCATCGGGGTTGTATTCCCTGATTAAATTGTCGGCTTCACCGCTAATCCATATCGTGTTGGTATTGTTATTGTAAGCAATTCCTTCGTCATCCCTGTTGGCATAACCCGATGAACGGAACCCCATATTGCTGGCAGAGAGAATCTCTCCCGTCTGCATGTCGAGCTTAATATTAAATATAAAGAAACCGTCTTCTTTTGATTTGTCGCTCACTACCGCGTATAAGTCGCCGCCTAACCAGGTTATTCCACTATAATTGCCGGCAGGGATGCTGTGCGGAAATGCGTATTGCTTATTCTCAATAACCTGTAATTGGGCATCAATTCTTATTGGCATGACGAACATCATAAGAAGGAAGCCTGCAAGACGATGTTTTATTTTCATTTTCCTTTACACGTTTTTGAGGGTACGCTACACCATGTCAACGTATTTAAACCTATGTTTATTGTGCCTAAAAAGCATGGCTTTTCTTGGTAATTAAATTGTAAAATTGTATATTTGCAGCAGAAAAGGAGATACATATTTTGGGGGATGTTTCGATTCGATCGGGATACTCATCAAATTATCATGAAAACAGAGTTAGCTTCTCCTGCTTATGGCGGGCCACATTATTGCAATGCAGTATAGCTGAAAAGCCGGTGGATTACAGAGGCGGAGAGTGCTCACAACTTTAATTACCGGAGTTTTCATCACATCATCGTAATGTCCCCCTTTTGTCATAGAAGGAGAATTGAGTGCAGTTGGCGAATAAATTCTGACAGAACTTGGTTCTCCTTTTTATTTGATAACATATAATTCTTTGATTATGTTTAGTGGTATTGTTGAAGGAATGGCCACTGTTGTTGCCATCAATAAGTATCAGGAGAATATCGATTTTACGCTGAAGTGCCCGTTTGCAGGCGAGTTAAGGATCGACCAAAGCGTTGCGCATAATGGCGTTTGCCTTACGGTTGTGAGCATGAAAGACAATACTTATACCGTAACAGCGATGAAAGAGACGCTCGATCGCAGCAATTTGCGATTGCTGAAAGTGGGCGACCAGGTTAACGTTGAGCGGTCGATGTTGATGAATGGCAGGCTCGACGGTCATATTGTACAGGGCCATGTTGACCAAACGGCTACTTGTACCAAGGTGGAAGACGCTGACGGGAGCACCTTTTTCACCTTTGCCTATAAGGCCGATAAGGCTATGGCGCGTCGCGGTTATTTCACTGTTGACAAGGGTTCAGTTACTGTTAACGGCATATCGCTGACGGTATGCAATCCTACTGACAATGGTTTTACAGTGGCTATCATACCTTATACCCGTGAAAATACAAACTTCTGTGATATAAAGGTGGGTGATATAGTAAATATTGAATTTGATATTCTCGGTAAATATATTGCACGATTGCACGACTTTGAAGGCTGATTTTCTTGCCGTTACAATCGGAATGATGTGCATGGTTGCATGTGCTCATCACACAACTTATGTTAATATTGCTGGTGTTGTGCATACAAACGGGTGTAAAATACCGTCTGATAACTGAAAAAGATAAATTAAAACAAATGAAGAAAACAAGTTTGATGCGGGCCTTTGCCATCGCTCTGGCATTGCTTCCAGTGGCTTCTTATGCACGTCAGTGGACATTACATGATTGCATTGACTATGCGCTTCAGCATAATATATCGTTGCAAAAAGCCCGTTTGCAAAAGTTAAGTACCATGGAAGATGTCAAAGAGAGCCGGGCTGCATTGCTTCCTTCGTTGTCGGGTATGGTGTCACAGAATGTGGCTTACAACCCCTGGCCGCAGAGTGGCTCATATACAATAGCAGGCAACAGGGTGCAG
>CALIIG010000029.1 GCA_938018155.1 uncultured Prevotella sp. | reverse complement strand
GGGCATGATATCACACGATGCAGTAATCCAGAGGGGCAGATTCTTATTCGTAAATCCCTTAAAATCGGTCAGCTTCAATACGCTTTCATGCGATATCTGATCGGGACGACCGTGCCCGGCATAGTCCATAATCAGGGAGCCGTTGCGTTGCTGTTGCTTGACTATACTGCTCACTTCGGGATAGCTGCGGCCCGTAGACGACATCTCTTGCGTATAGGCATCCCACATCACCTTCTTGATTTGATACCCCGGGTAGCGTGCAGCAATGTCGTCGGCAGCCTTATTGGCATCATCCATGTGCATGTTGTTGTTGCCGTCGTCGCCCATAAACATCAGCACGTTCTGCCATGCTCCGGCGTTCTTGTTGCTAACATAGCCGATGGTTTTGTCAACCAGAACCCGGGCTTCAGCCTCTGTCCTGACGGGGAAACGCCCCACGGCAAGATCAAGCATGTCCGCACTCTGCGGGTTTGTACCCTCTCCATCATCAAGCAGACCGAAGAAACCGTCGTCAACATAGCACTCAACGGTGTTGAAAGAGTTCTCACTTTCATAGCAAAGCAGCAAGTCGTCGGCATTCAACGAGCTGCAATCGGCCGTTCGAAGACGGTTATCCCACACGCAGTCGCCAAACAAAAGGAGGTATCGCGGCACCCTGCTGCCGCTGCCTGCACGGTCGTAAAGCATCTTCAAATAACGGCGATAGGCATTGGCATCGGGCGTACCGCTCGAAAATTCGTTGTATAACTCATCGGCCGGAACGATGTTAACGCGCATCGAATCGCGCTTTTCGTGGAAAGCTGCAAGGCGTTGAGCCTGTGCCTTTAGCTTCTGCGAGGTCGGAATTATCATCACCATGTCGGCCTCTTGGTCGGCATGATGGTCCTGGTTTGTGATGGCATACACATACTCGGGCGATGGAAAGGCACCCCTTAAATCAGGTGCAGGCTCGGGCTTTTCCCATGCCATCTGTACGTAATCGAGCCGTGCAGGGCCACCCGATACGACCTTTATCTTCACCGTATCCGTTGTATTGAGCCTGTTTAAAGCATAAGCAGCCAACCGCTCGTTGCCCTTATCGTACTCGCCAAGAGAGATGGAAAGCGTGCCCAAAAGGCTGTCGTTTATCATCACTTGCGCTTTGGTGCGGTTGCCTGCAGTAAGGTTTACCGACAGCTTACCATAAGAAGAGTGCGACGAATTTGTCAGAACCACACGCTTAGTCTGCCCGTTTGCTATCGGCTCGGTGTCGAAAAGGTTGCGTCCTCCGTTATACCAACTGTACCCGTCAACTTCATACAGGCTGTGATAATCGTTCGTCGAGGGATAGAAAGAACTTAGGAAAGCCGTTGAATCAACGGTTAAAGGAGCTGCATCGTTCGACGTAAGGAAGTAATAACCATAGTCGGAATAGGGATTGCGTATGCGCCTTGTGGCCGTTTTTGTGCTCCATGTAACGGGGCCGTTGGCATAAAAAAGCCTGCGCCCGTTCACCGTACACGTAGCCACTTCCTTTAAGTCATCAAGAGCGCGAAGCTCGTTACCGTCCAGCCTTTCGTTCTGCAAGTTACCGCCATAGCCGTATACTTTCACCTTGCCAAGGTTGGAGAAGCCTGCCTTTCGTATCAGCGACTCCGACACTTCATATACTCCTGACGACGGCACTCTTATTTTAACCCAGCGGCCCGACGCCAGCACCGAGTGGGCTGCATTGCGCGAACCACCGGCACCAGGAGCGCGACGGGCAGCCCGACGCATCGTTCGGTTAACCGCTTTTGCATCAACACGCAGCATGAAACTGACCAAAAACTGATACTTCCCGTCCCTGTAAACCAACGGACAAAAGTGTATATTCAGCATGCCGCGGCCGCGATCCATCACTATTTGCTGTGTGACGGGGGGCAAAGCCGAAAGCGAATCAGACGAAAGCTCATGGTAATGCTGTACGTCGAGTGCCGTCATATCAACAAATTCGGGATATAGAATAGAAGACGAATAAACGCTGTCGCGATAGTTATCGGGCAGCAGAATGCTATAAGTAAAGCGCGGAAGTATCGAGTCGATGCTTGTTTCGTCATACGTCAGATTAAAAAAACGCTGAGCCGAAGCCGTCAGACACAAGCAAAGAAAAATTAGAATTCCTGTTAATCTATATTTATTCATCTTACAATTCTGTTTTACGGTCACGGGGATTTAACGGCAATTAAAGTCTAATACTTTCCTGTTCTCAATATATCCCTCCAGGTGATCGTCAATGTTTACAGGTCCAACGCCTGCCGGTGTACCCGTAAAAAGCAAGTCGCCTGTCTTTAATGTGCAGTATTGGCTTACGTAAGATATAATCTCGTCAACCGTATGCAGCATATCTCCGCTATATCCCTGCTGAACCTCTACACCGTTAATGTCGAGCCTGAAACGTATACGTTGCGCGTCAATAAACCTGTCTTTCTCAACCCAGTTGCCTATGCAGGCCGCGCCGTCAAAGCCTTTTGCCATATCCCACGGCTGGCCGTTCTGCGACAATTTTTGCTGAAGCTCGCGTGCCGTAAAGTCAATTCCCACCGTAAAGGCATCGTAATAGCGATGTGCAAAGCGCACGGGAACGGTTTTTCCCAGCTTGCAAATGCGAACCACAAGCTCGGTTTCATATTCGATTCGGCCCAGATGGTCGGGAATAAAAAACGGTTTACGTCCCTTCAACAAACTTGAATCGGGTTTCATAAAGATAACCGGCTCGTCTGTTTTCAATAACGTGTTACACAGTTCTTTATTGTGCTGTGCATAGTTCATGCCCACGCAAATAATCTTCATTTTGTGAACAGCTGCTTAAATTATATCAACTTTTTTCATCAAATACACAACCACGGCTCCGCTTCTGCATCATAACGATGACCATACGGCGGCCGCCACACGCACGTACCACGGCCGCCGTACACATTGCATCACGACCGTCATACAGTCTGTACCACGGCCGCCGCACACCCGCTCCGCCACCGGAAAGACGGTAGAAA
>CALIIG010000028.1 GCA_938018155.1 uncultured Prevotella sp. | reverse complement strand
AACAAGCCTGCCGTCGTACTCTTCAGCCAGTTCAGAGATGACAGGGCCGACCATACGGCAAGGCCCGCACCACGTAGCCCAAAGGTCAACAACCAATGGCAGTTCACCGTTTTTATACTTTCCGAAATTCTCTGTCGTAATTTTTACTTCCATTTTATTATTTCCTGTTTGTTAGTTATTGTTATTCACGAGACTTTACGCCTGCACCATTATGTACAAATAGTGTGCCATTATCGTCTGGATTGTGATGCCGTGTCAGAAGTCTACCGTTCGGCTGTCGTCATCGTTCTGCGTAATTGTCACCTTAACGGCGTCACCGGGCAGAAGCTCTTCAATCAGTTCGGGCCACTCCAAAAAGCATAAAGCCCCGCTGTAAAAATAGTCTTCGTAGCCCATATCATACACTTCCTCGAGCTTTTTAATACGGTAAAAGTCGAAGTGATAAATCAGTTCGCCTGTGGTTTCCGACCGGTATTCGTTTACAATGGCAAAGGTTGGCGAGGTAATTACATCGTCAACGCCCAGCTCTTCGCATATGGCCTTGATGAAAGTAGTTTTGCCGGCTCCCATCTTTCCGTAGAAAGCATAGACCTTTCCCGTGCCCATGTTCTTGACAAACTCGCGTGCTGCCGCACGGATATTGTCTAAAGAATCAATCTTGATTTGCATATTAATTTTTGTTTTAGTTTCTTTTCGAAGAGCCTCGACAACGTATAAAAGCAAAAAAAATTTAGTTCAGCGTGTACGACAACGTCTCTTTTTCAGTAATATACTGAACCAAATTCTTCTTCACTTCAATATTACAGCCCCGTGCATGCAGCAGAACGTTCGTACCAGTCTGTTCATCATTAACGTTAAAATAAAGCTCAGTGCGTCCCGGGCTGTCCGTAATCATCGATATAATATCGTCTACAACCTCTTCGTTCATGTCCTCATTCTTAACGTTAATCGTAAAGCGTTCTATACGATTATTCTTAACCGTTTGCATGTATTCGATGTTCATTATGGTTAAATTGTAGTATTTGCTTGTGGGATACTTCTTAATACACTTTGCCGTTACGAAAATCGAGCATCCCTCTGCAAACATTCCGTTCCAGCGTCCCCACTCTTCTCCAAACAAGGCAAGCTCGCCGGGGCCGTCGAAATCTTCAATGGTAACAATGCCAAAAGGCTCTCCACGCTTGCTGAAACGCTGCGTAACCCCGGTAACCAGGCCACCAAAGGTAATATCTTTGCGGGCGGCGAGCACTTCCCGAAGGTCGCGATTGCCTGCCTCAGAGCACGTCGTGTTGCACATATTATTGAGTATAAGGCCAAAATCGTCTAAAGGATGGGCCGACAAATAAATGCCAACCAGCTCCTTTTCACGGTTTAATTTCTCAATGTTACTCCATGTTTCGGCCTCCGGAGCAGGGGGCAGAACAATATCAATATCGGCAGCCATGCCTCCGAATAACGAATGGGCGGCCTCGGCTTTATCCTGTTGATACTGCTGCCCAAAGCGTATAAGGGAGTCGAGAAATACCTCACCCTTGTTGTTAGATGAAAGGTATTGTTCACGAATAAAGGAGAAACTGTCGAACCCTCCGCTCAGTGCGAGACTCTCCAAAGCCTTTCTGTTTACATCCTTAAGACTTATACGCTCAACAAAATCGTAAATATCCTCGTAAGGTCCATTGGCTTGCCGTTCTCTGACAATGGCTTCGGCAGCTCCTGTTCCCATCCCCTTTATGGCCGAAAGACCGAATCGAATCTCTCCCTTACTGTTGACACCAAACTCTGCGTAGCTCTCATTGACATCGGGTCCAAGCGTTGGAATACCCATCGCCTTGCACTCTTCCATGAGCTTTGTAATCTCACCGATGTCGGAAAAACGCCGTGTCATCAGTGCCGCCATGTACTCAGCGGGATAGTGTGCTTTCATATAGGCGGTTTGATAAGCCACCCACGAATAGCACGTTGCATGAGATTTGTTGAAGGCGTACGATGCAAACTTCTCCCAATCAGACCATATTTTCTCCAAAATTTTGGCGTCATGCCCGTTCTTTTCTCCCCCTGAAATGAACAAAGGCTTCATTTGATCTACTATCGCTTTCTTCTTTTTCCCCATGGCTTTACGCAGTGCATCGCTCTGCCCACGGGTGAAATTGGCCAGTTGTCGCGACAGCAACATCACCTGTTCCTGATATACTGTAATGCCGTACGTATCCTTCAGATACTTCTCCATGCACGGAATATCGTACGAAATACGTGATGGATCGTTCTTCCTTCTGATAAATTCGGGGATATAATCCATCGGCCCGGGCCGGTAAAGAGCGTTCATGGCGATGAGGTCTTCAAACACCGTCGGGTGCAGTTCCTTTAAGTATTTCTGCATCCCCGGCGACTCAAACTGGAACGTTCCTATCGTACGGCCTTCCTGATACAACTTATAGGTAAGCTCGTCGTTGATGGGAATATTGTCCAAATCAACCTCAATGCCGGTAGTTTGCTTTACTACTTTGCAGGCCTCCTTAAGCTCGGAGAGGGTTTTTAAGCCCAGAAAGTCCATCTTTATCAACCCTGTCGACTCGATGACATGGCCGTCATATTGTGTAACGGTGCACTTTAAGCTCGGGAAATCAGGGTCATCAGCCGTCGAAACAGGCACCCAGTCGCTGATAGGATTACGGCTGATGATAAAGCCGCAAGCATGTATTCCCGTACCGCGAATGGTACCTTCGAGCATTCTTGCATATTTAATGGTGTTGCGTTCGCGCGGGTCCGGGGACGCCTCTGCATCGCGCAGTTCGGGCACACACTCCAGTGCGTTCTTCAAATTCAGCTTACGAGGTTTGCCGTCAGAGGTGTCAGGCAAACGGTCGGGTATCGCTTTCTTCAGGGCATTGGCACGTTCAAGCGGCAGCCTTTCAACGCGAGCCACATCGGCTATCGAGTTTTTCATTGCCATACTACTGTATGTAATGATATGCGCACAGTTCTCTGCGCCATACTTTTTCATCACCCATCGCAGCACTTTACCTCGTCCGTCGTCGTCGAAATCGGTATCAATATCCGGCAAATTCACACGATCAGGATTCAGGAAACGCTCGAAAAGCAAATCGTATTTCAACGGGTCGATTTTGGTAATACCCAGGCAATAGGCTACCACTGAACCGGCAGCCGACCCACGTCCAGGCCCAACCCACACGCCTAACTCGTCACGGGCCGCATTGATAAAGTCCTGCACGATGAGGAAGTAGCCCGGGAAGCCCATGGTTTTCATCACATGAAGCTCGAAGTTTATGTGCTCACGCACGTTCCCGGGCACCGGATCGCCATAGCATTTACGTGCTCCGTCGTATGCCAATTTGGCCAGATAGTCGGCTTCAAACTTAATACGGTATATCTTATCGTATCCTCCAAGGCGGTCGATTACGGCCTTAGCCTGGTCGGACGGCAACGGATTCTCACCTTTTTCATCGGATGTAAACTCCTTAAAAAGGTCGTCCTCGGTATACTTTTTGCGCCATTGCTCTTCGGTTCCAAAGCTTTCAGGGATAGGGAAGAAAGGCATAATAGGGCCGTGATCAATGCTGTACAGCTCTACCTTATTTAATATTTCTATCGTGTTTTGCAGTGCTTCGGGTATGTCTGCAAACACTTCGTTCATCTCTTCACGCGTTTTAAACCACTCCTGCTTGGTGTAAACCATGCGCATCGGGTCGTCAAGGTCCTTGCCTGTAGCCAGACAAAGCAGGTGGTCGTGAGCCTCAGCCGTTTCCTTGTCTTCAAAATGGCAATCGTTTGTACATATCAGTTTTATGCCATATTCCTTTGAAAAGTTCTGTAAAACCTTGTTTACTCTCTGCTGAATGGTGTAGGTTTCGCGATTAGCGCGCAGTGTAGGGTCGGTAACTTTATGTCGCTGAAGCTCCAGATAAAAATCGTCACCGAAGAGGTTTTTATACCATTCCACGGCCTTTCGAGCCGCAGGAATATCGCCCTTTATGATTTTCTGTGGTATCTCTCCGCCCAGACAGGCCGATGTTACAATAAGTCCTTCGTGATACTTTTCGAGGTCAAAGCGGTCGGTTCGCGGCTTATAGTAATAGCCGTCAACCCACGAACGACTCACGAGCTTGACAAGATTCTTGTACCCCTTATAGTTTTTTGCCAGCACAATCAAATGATAGCCCGACCCGTCTCCTGCCTCTTTGTTGCGGTCTTCCTTATGGTGATGTGCCACATACATTTCGCAACCAAATACAGGTTTAAATGGTTCCAGCCCTTCTGCCTTGCGTTTTTTGTTTATCGTTGCACAATAATCGGCCAGTTCCTTAATGCCATACATCACACCATGGTCTGTCAACGCCATGCCTTTCATACCGTTTTTGACAGCCTTTTCTACCAGATACGGCACCTTCGACTGCCCGTCGAGTATAGAATAATGTGTATGTACGTGAAGGTGTACGAAATCTTCCATTTTCGTTTCCATTGAGATTGTAAAGGTACACCGAAAAAACGACATGCCCAAAAGAAGCATATAAAAAATTTGTCACTTAAAGAAAAATGACCTACCTTTGCATATAGCTATATATAAAGCACCCTAAACGGGAAATAAAAACGCAACGCGCTTATTGTAATATGGGCAAACGCATTAAGAAACTAAAGAAAATTCGCATAC
>CALIIG010000027.1 GCA_938018155.1 uncultured Prevotella sp. | reverse complement strand
CGCTTCGCCCTCATCATCTCCGTCATCACCCTGGTGGCGTACCTCACTTTTTTTCTGGGCTCATTGGCCATCGGACTGGCACACCTCTACCGCGCCGGAATCGACGGTTGGAACAGTGCCAGCATCGTCATCACCGACGCCTCCAATGAGAACCTCTCCGCCTCACGTCTGAGTGACGAACAGGTCAGCACCGCCAAGGCTCTGGCCAAGGAGAACGGCACAACCGCATCAACCCTTATGAGCATGGCCGCCGTGGCCCAGGCTCCGGACGTCAAGGACGAGGATGGCGAGGCATTGAGAGATGACGTTTTCGCCCTCGGCATCGACCTGGATGGAGAGCTCAGTCCTGCTGTGGCCAGCGGCCGAGCGATTTCCAACCCCGGTAAGGAGATTCTCGTTGACGACTCCCTTGAGGCCAAGGGAGTCAGACTTGGCGACACAATCCGGCTCCTGGGCTCCGACCACGACTGGACAATCGTCGGCTTCACCAAGGACACGACCCTTCAAGCGGCTCCCATGGTGACCCTGGATCGTCAAGCACTGAGTCAGCACGGACCCGCCAGCCTGTCCCCCGCGGTCTCGGCGGTCGCGTTCAAGGCGGACCTCACCACAGACGGCCAGGCCATGAAGACCGCGCAGGATGCGGGTCTGACGATCCTCACCAGCGAGGAGCTCATTGAGACACTACCCGGATACTCGGCACAAGTCCTCACCTTCAGCCTCATGATCGGTTCGCTGATCATCATCGCCTCGACCGTGCTGGGCATCTTCATCTATGTGCTGACCCTGCAGAAGCGATCAGTTCTAGGGATCCTCAAGGCACGTGGTATACCCACGGGCTATCTCATCCGTTCCGGCTGCGCGCAGACACTCGTGCTGGCAGTCACCGGTGTCGGTACTGGGCTGCTCCTGACGTTAGGGACCTCCTTGGCTCTGCCCAGCGCCGTGCCGTTCAGACTCTCCGTTCCCCTCGATCTGCTCATCGCCGCCGCCTTCATCCTCATCTCTGTCATCGGCGGTTTCATCTCCGTGCGGATCATCTCCAAAATAGACCCAGCAGAGGCCATCTCATGACGACGTCCACGGCACCAACCACAGTCATGTCCCTGAACTCGGTGAGCCGGGATTACCGCCAAGGCGATGAAACCGTTCACGCGCTGCGCAGCACGAACCTTCAGCTCCGCGCCGGTGAGCTGGTGGGCATTCTGGGGCCATCCGGCTCGGGGAAGTCAACGCTTAGT
The DNA here is from genome assembly GCA_938018155.1 of uncultured Prevotella sp. GTDB lineage: Bacteria > Bacteroidota > Bacteroidia > Bacteroidales > Bacteroidaceae > Prevotella. The sequence continues at coordinate 13,535 of CALIIG010000027.1, read as the reverse complement.
GCCGTTCTTACAGGCAATCCGTTGTACACGGTTACCGAGGGTGAAGCCTTTTTCAACGGCAAAAACCTGCTAAAGATGAAACCCGAAGAGCGTGCTTGCGAAGGCATTTTCCTTAGTTTCCAATACCCTGTCGAAATACCGGGCGTGTCAATGGTCAATTTTATGAAGGCCGCCGTGAACGCAAGGCGCAAGTATCAGGGCTTAGAGCCAATGAAAGCTGCCGAGTTTCTGCAGCTCATGAAAGAGAAACGCGAGATAGTTGACCTCGATGCGAAGCTCTCACGACGCTCTGTAAACGAAGGCTTTTCGGGAGGAGAGAAGAAGCGTAACGAAATATTCCAGATGGCAATGCTCAATCCTCGTCTCAGCATTCTTGACGAAACCGACTCGGGTCTTGACGTCGACGCCATGCGAATTGTGGCTGATGGCGTGAACAAACTGTTTACACCCGACAAGTCAATCATCGTCATCACCCACTATGAACGCCTGCTCGACATGATAAAACCACAGGTAGTGCACGTGCTTTACAACGGCCGCATTGTGAAAACAGAGGGTCCCGAGCTGTCGAAAAAGATTGAACAACGCGGTTACGACTGGATAAAGGAGGAGGCCGATGCCCGTTACGGCAAGTAAACGGCATGGAGAACATTCTCCTTTTTTATGATATAAGTATTATTCTGCTGTAATAAAGCTGTTGCCCGGTTGCCCGGTTATATGAACCTATATTATAATAAGGTGTAACGATAACAGCATACAGCTTTCTACCCTACAACATATTTACAAGAAATAATGAGCAGCGAGAAACAATATACAGACCTTTATAAGGCGTCGCGCCAGATGATATTCGACCATGCTGCGCCCGTAATGAATGCGGTTCGTGATAAGGCTTTCGATGATTTTTGCGCGCAGGGGTTTCCCTCCCAAAAGGCAGAACGCTACAAATATACTGATATTGACCAGTTGTTTGCGCCTGATTACGGCCTCAATATCAACCGCCTTGACATTCCTGTAAACCCTTACGACGCGTTCAAATGCGACGTACCGAACCTCAGCACTTCCCTTTATTTCGTAGTTAACGACCAGTTTTACAAAAAGGCACTGCCCAAAGCTACGTTGCCCGAGGGTGTTATTGTAGGCAGTTTAAAGGATGCTGCCGAGCAGAATCCACAGCTGATAGAACGTTATTATGCCCGTCTGGCCCGCACTGATAAGGATGCTGTTACCGCCCTTAACACCATGTTGGCCCAGGACGGCCTCTTTGTTTACGTGCCAAAAGGCGTAAAAGTTGACCGGGCTATACAGGTAGTGAACATCCTTCGCTCCGATGTCGACCTGATGGTAAACCGTCGTGTGCTCATCATTATGGAAGAAGGGGCCGACGCCAGGTTCCTTTTCTGTGACGATACAGCCGACGATCGCAACTTCCTTGGCACGCAGGTTATTGAGGTTTACGTTGGCGAGAATGCCAGAATTGACCTGAATTGCCTGGAAGAAACCCATGTCAAAAACGTGCGTATTAGCAATGTTTATATTGAGCAACAGGCCAACAGCCGCGTAAACCACAATGTTATTACGCTGCATAACGGCGTTACACGCAACCGCCTCGACCTTGTTTTGAAAGGCGAAGGTGCCGAATGCTGGTGTAACGGATGTGTGATTGCTGATAGGAATCAGCATGTTGACAACAACACTTTCATCGATCACGCCGTGCCTCACTGCGATAGTCATGAGCTTTATAAATATGTTTTGGACAATCATGCCACCGGTGCCTTTGCCGGACGCGTGCTGGTTCGTCACGACAGTCAGCATACAACGTCGCAGGAAACCAACCAGAACCTCGTCATGACACCCACTGCACGCATGTACACACAACCCATGTTGGAAATTTATGCCGACGATGTGAAGTGTGCACATGGCTCTACTGTGGGGCAGCTTAACGACGCAGCACTCTTCTATATGCAGCAAAGGGGCATTGATCAGCATGAGGCAAAGCTCCTCCTGGAGTTTGCTTTTATAGGCGAAGTAATCGATAACATTACGCTTGAACCCTTGCGCGACCGCCTCCATCTGCTGGTAGAGAAACGTTTTCGCGGCGAATTAAACGGCTGCGAAAACTGCAAACTCTGTAAGTAAACACTATCGGTATGCTGCCATTACGATGGTAGCATATCATCTTTCAATAATCATTTAAGAACATAGAAAGCGATGTTTGATATTGATAAGGTAAGAACCGATTTCCCCATACTCTCCCGCGAGGTGCACGGCAAGCCGCTGGTTTACCTCGATAATGCCGCCACCACGCAGAAACCCCTGTGTGTGCTCGACGCCATGCGCGAGGAATATCTCAACGCCAACGCCAATGTGCATCGCGGTGTACACTATTTAAGCCAGCGCGCTACGGAGCTTCACGAGCAGGCCCGCGACCGTATCCGTGCCTTTCTTAACGCACGTTCCACGGCCGAAATTGTGTTTACGCGCGGCACTACTGAAGGCTTGAACCTTATTGCCTCCTCATTTTGCGAAGCCATGATGAAAGCAGGCGACGAGGTTATCGTTTCGGCCGTAGAGCATCACAGCAACATCGTGCCCTGGCAGTTGCAGGAAAGCCGTCGCGGTATAAAAATCAGGGTTATACCTATGAACGACGAAGGTGTGCTTGATATGGCAGCCTTTGAAGCTCTTTTCAACGAAAAAACGCGCCTTGTAAGCGTATCACACGTGAGCAACGTGCTGGGAACGGTGAATCCTGTAAGGCAAATGGCCGCCACAGCCCATGCACACGGTGTACCCATTGTAGTTGACGGAGCACAGAGTGCGCCGCATTTCACGGTAGATGTGCAGGATATTGATTGCGACTTCTTTGTGTTGAGCGGTCATAAAATGTACGGCCCCACGGGCATCGGCGTGCTGTATGGCAAGGAGGAATGGCTGGAAAGGCTTCCCCCTTATCAGGGCGGCGGCGAAATGATAGAGCATGTCAGCTGGACGAAGACGACGTTTGAGCATCCGCCTTTGAAGTTTGAGGCAGGCACACCCGACTATATTGCCTCGCACGGTCTGGCCACAGCCATCGATTATATAGAGCAATTGGGTATGGAAAACATACAGGCTCACGAGCAGGAACTTACCGATTATGCTCTCGAACAGCTTGCCGGTATTCCTGAAATGCACCTTTATGGTACCGAACCATCGTCGGCGGTGCTGTGCCCCCACGATGCCGTTGTCAGCTTTAACCTGGGTAACATTCACCACATGGATGTAGGAACGCTGCTCGACCAGCTCGGCATTGCCGTGCGAACGGGCCACCATTGCGCCCAGCCGCTGATGGACCGTCTCGGCGTTCTCGGCACCGTGCGCGCTTCGTTTGCCTTGTACAACACAAAGGAAGAGGTTGATCAGCTTGTGGCTGCCCTCTGCAGGGTGCAAGCTATGTTTTGATATGATGCTGTTTTCTGGTTGCAAGCGCGAGGGCTTTTTGCCTGTCAACCCGTTTCTATACAGTTTGTTTTTTAGTTTATCATAGCGGATGCCGTCATGGTATCTGCTTTTTGTTTCCTTCTTCATATAGGTATACCTGTGTAATAACATCTTTATTTATAGGTAGTTATGTTGATTGGGTAATGCTTTGTTTCCCTTTTGAAGAAGGTTTTACGGGGTAATGGTCATTGTTCGACGGCCGTCAGCAGCGTTGTTGACGGCCGTCACACCCATCGTTCGACGACCGCCGTACGCGCTGCTGACGGCCGTCGAACAATGACCCTTTCGTTGAAAATGCAGATGTCTTATGTTTGAATCATAAATACATATCACCGTATTGGTTCGCGAATTATGGTGTAAATCAATACCCGTATCGTAGTTTTTAATTGTTGGCATAGACAGCAAATAACTTATTTTTGATTTTATTGGGAGAAATATGCAAGAATTATCATGTCGCTAAACAAACATTTATCCCTATCGTGTTGCATTTTTATTCAGAATAAAAACATTATGTAAGCAAAACGAACTTTATTTTAATAAAAATGAAACTTTTTGTGGAAAATATTTGTGAATATAACAAAAATTGCTTAGTTTTGCATTCGTTATGTTATATTAACCCTATAAGGTTATGGGGAAACCTTTAAAATGAGAGAATTTATGGGAAGAAGATTAGTTGCGTTTTTAGCCGGTTTATTCCTGTCTGTAGGAGTAGCTTTGGCACAGTCTTCGGTAAAAGGCACCGTCACTTCATCGGAAGACGGCAGCCCTGTTGTCGGAGCGGCAGTGATGGTAGATGGTACAAAGACAGGAACGGTGACCGATGTTGACGGCCGTTTTGAGCTTAGCGTTCCTGCAGGAAGCAAGTTGGTGATTACCTATCTGGGTATGAAGAAAAAGACTGTAACCGCAGGGGCAAACATGAAAGTGGCTTTAGATGCCGACAATAAGGAACTGAACGAGGTGGTGGTAACCGCGATGGGTATCACCCGCGACAAGAAAGCTCTGGGCTATTCGGCACAGAACCTGAAGGCCAGCGACCTTAACGTGGCGGGAACCTCGTCTTTATCGAGTGCCCTGCAAGGCAAGCTGACGGGTGTTTCCATCCGCCAGTCGTCGGGTGCACCGGGTGCTTCGGCACAGATTACGATTCGTGGTGCACGCTCGTTCGACGGCAACAACACGCCGTTATATGTTATTGACGGCATGCCTGTGGTATCGACGCCCGACTTTAAAACCCTCAACTCGGTAACAGGAGCCGATTATGCAAGCCGTTCTATTGACATCAACCCTGACGATATTGAAAGCGTCAATGTGCTTGAAGGTCAGGCAGCTTCGGCCCTTTACGGCATCAGGGCATCGAACGGCGTCATTCTGATTACCACCAAACGCGGTGCAAAGGGAACCGAAAAGCCGGTGGTAACGTTCTCTACCGACCTTAGCGGACAAACCCTAAGCCGTAAGTTCGAGCACCAGACGGTGTATGCGCAGGGTAATAGCTTTGACGAGTATAACCCTTCAAGCTCAATGACCTGGGGCCCAAAGATTGCAGAACTGCCCAACGATGCCAAATATGGCGGCAATGTAGCCAACAAATATACGAACAATGGTGCCAATTTGCACAAGGGCCAGTATTATAACACCAAGTATGCAGCCGCAGGATTGGACGGCTGGACAACGCCGCAGACCTACGACAACGTAGGCGACTTCTTCAAAACCGGCTTTACGCAGAACTCCACCTTTGGCATAGCGCAGACCAAGAAGGACGTAAGCTATGCCTTCAGCTTAAGCGATACCTACCAGAAAGGCATTATACCGTCGACCGGTATGACCCGTACGGGTGGGCGTGGAGCCGTTGACTGGAAGGTGAATGACCAGTGGAAGACGGGCTTTTCAGCCAATTATAGTGCAACGAAAATTACGTCGGCCCCGGGTGCCAACAACGGTATTGTGAACGTTGTATACAGTGCTCCGGCCGAGTATAACCTGAAAGGCACGCCCTATAACGTGCCTGGCGACCCCACTTCACAGATATGTTTCCGAAGCGTTGCATACTTTAACAACCCTTATTGGTGGGCCGACAACGACGAATTCTATCAGCATACCAACCGCGTTTTTGGCAATGCCTATGCCGAATACAGCCCTAAGCTGGCGTGGGGAGAGCAGTATAACCTCGTCTTCCGCGAGCAGGCGGGCATCGATACCTACACAACCAATAACCGTACAGTGGCTGAAGTAGGGTCGGCTTACAACAAAACGGGAGAGGTTGAGGACTTCGGCGTTCAGCGAAATGTATTTAACAACCTGCTCACGGCGAACTTTACGGCCAAGTGGAACGATGTAGACTTCGGCTTCCTGCTGGGTAACGAGTTCAACCATGAGAATGCACGCAAGTGGGATTACGACGGCGTGGGCCTCTCTTTCTACGGTCAGCCCACCATCGGTAACACCACAACGATGGCCGCTCACGAAGAATATCGCGAACAAGAACGTACAGTTGGTACGTTCGGTCAGCTGTCATTGTCGTGGAAAAACATGCTTTACCTGACGGCGACCGGTCGTAACGACGTGGTTTCTTCCATGCCGAGCAAGAACCGCAGCTTCTTTTATCCGTCGGTTTCATTAAGCTGGATATTCACGGAGCTTCCACAATTGAAGGACAACAAGACGCTTTCGTATGGTAAATTACGTTTGTCTTATGCGCAGGTTGGGCAGGCAGGTAAGTTCTATAACAATTATATGTATGTACCAGCATACGGTAGTGGCATGTACACTTATACGCCAATTAGTTATCCTTTGGGCAGCGCGAAGTCCTATACACCCTATTATGTGAAGTACGATACGAACTTAAAGCCGCAGAATACCAAGAACTGGGAGGCCGGAATTGACTTGAATTTCTTCGAGAACAGGGTGCGCTTCCAGTACACTTACAGCTATCAGGACGTTAAAGACCAGATATTTGATGTGCCGACGGCAGGCTCAACGGGTTACCAATATCTACGTACAAACGCCGGACAAATGACGACATCGTCGCACGAATTTTCTCTGCAGGCAACGGTTTTACAGCATCGCGACTACAACGTTGAGCTGGGCGTTAACTTCACTAAGGTGCATAACTTCGTGAAAGAACTGGCTCCCGGTGTGGAGAGTATTATGTTGGGCGGATTCGTTCAGCCTCAGGTTCGTGCACAGGCAGGCTATACTTATCCCAACATTTACGGCCTGGCGTTCAAGCGTACCGACAAAGGCGAGCTGCTTTTAAACAATGGTTTGCCACAGGCTACGGGCGACAGCGAGAACCTTGGTGAATGTTCTCCCAACTTCAATATGGGCTTTAACCTCAGCGCTTCTTACAAAAAGCTGACGCTTTCAGCTACATTAGACTGGCAGAATGGCGGTAAAATGTACAACGGAACATTGCTTACAATGAACTACTTTGGCGCAACAAACGAGTCGCTTCCTTACCATGAGGGAACGATGGTAGCCGAAGGAATAGACCAGACTACGGGCTTAAAGAACACCGTTCAGGTAAGCAAACAGAAATATTATCAGGCTTATACCAACGTAACCGAAGCAGGAATATACGACACGGGTTACCTTAAGCTCCGCGATGTAACGCTGTCTTACAAGCTCCCTAAGTTTGCAGGGGTCGACCTTTCTGTTTATGCTTTCGCACGAAACTTATTGCTTTGGGCAAAGATGCCGATGTTAGACCCCGAAAGTTCTCAGGGAAACGGTAACATGGGAGGCTATTTTGAACGCTTCTCCGTGCCTAACACGTCAAGCTTTGGCGGTGGTTTCAAACTTAGTTTCTGAGGGAAACGTTAATCAACTCATTCATTAAAGGAAAACGATTATGAAAATAAAATATGTTTTAGGCTTAGCCATGTCATCCCTGTTATTCCTGTCTTCGTGTTCGGATAGCATGATGGATAAGATCAATACTGACGAGCGGCACCCTTCATTGCCGGCTGTTGACGGCAAGTTTCAGATTACAGACGGCGAGGTTGCCACGGTTTACAGTGTGCTTTGTGGAAACTATGCGTGGTATGTTTCATCGTTCACCGAGCAGGAATTCGGTACAAACAACAACCAGTTAAAGGATGTAGAGGCGCGTCTTCTGTCAGAAATAGCGGCCAGTTCTTCTTTTGCTAACGAGTGGAACAGCACATATTTGAACATCTATAACATTTCATCGCTGCGCAAAAAGTGCGAAAACGGTGTAAATAAAGGTCAGTACGACCTGATGGGTATGGCCCAGACGCTCGAAGCTTTAAACTGGGGCGTGCTTACCGACTTGCATGGAGACGTGCCCATGTCAGAGTGTTTCTCAGATGTTTCTGCTCCAAAGATTGATACTCAAAAGGCTATTTACGACTCCATTTTTGCTAAATTGGACGCCGCTCAGGCCAATTTCGTCCGTGGAGCCAGTATGAAAAACGGAGTTTCGCAGGACGTAATCTTCAAGGGCGACTTGCAGCAATGGTCAGGCCTTGCGCACGCATTGAAGGCCCGTTACCTGCTGCACACCTACGGAGTTAACAAGACTGATGCCCTGCTTCGGCAGGTTTTGAGTGAGACCGACGCTGCTCTTGCAGCAGGATTTAAGGGTGCAAACCTCAACGTTTTTGACACAGGGGCACAGAATAACTCTTGGTACGCCTACTGGTTCAGCCGTGAATACATCGGTTCTTCGACTACAGTTGACAACCTTTTAAAGGCCCGCAACGACCCTCGTGAGCCTATTTACAACTACGCTTGCTACAAAGACATGACAGGTGCCGACACAGTTGCAACGCCTGGTGACGCTAAACTGGCTGCCGAACAGGAGGGAGTGAACGTTCCTGCTTTCTATCTGAACCCTGCTGCATATGAGCATTTGTTCAGCAAATCAGAGCTTTACTTCATCCGTGCCGAAGTAAAGGCCCGGCTTAATGAGAATGCAAAGCCCGACTTTGAGGCGGCAGTTACGGCCGCTATGGACGATTGGCAGGCTACCGGAGGCAAGTTTACCGATGTCGTATTTGGCTCAGGTACCATCAATCCCGCCAATATCACGGCAACTGATGTACAGAATTATCTGACCCATATCAATGCGCTTTATCTGGCAAATCCATTGAAAGAGATTCTTGTTCAGAAGTATATTGCACAGACTCGCGACGAGCAGCTTGAGACTTATAACGATATGCGCCGTTGTAAATTTGTTGACGGAAGCTATCCTGTAACCATGGTTAATCCCAATAATAACAATGCAGTGGGTAACAGATGGCCGCTGCGTCTGCCCTATGGCAACAGCGATGTTATTTCAAACCCCAATGTAAAGAAGGCCTTTGGCTCGGGTAACGATGCCGGAATGTACATTTTTACGAAGCCTGTATGGTGGGCTGGCGGACAGCAATAATCATATTATATAAAACAAAATCGGCTGACGGTGAATACGTCAGCCGATTTTTTATTTGTGTTGATGATGGCCGAATGAGTGTCTTATAACACGATCTATATTTGTTCGTGACATTTTTTTAAACTGAATATGAGCCACGCGCAGCCTGCTATACGTGCAATGATGGACATATTTGCAGGTAAGGCGGTGAACAAAAAGGCAAATTGGGTGTTTATCAACAATACGGTCTGCCCGAGAGTAAGTTCTTTTTCACATACCTTTGAATAATATTTTCGCAGCCATTCAACCGGCATCTTCACACCTTCTAAGGCTTTGCATATCATATTAAAAGTGCTTTTTACCGAACGTTGTACGCTGTTCACCCGCTGATTATCAGCTGTAAGTATCATTTCCTTCTCCATTTTTTATTTACATTATATTGTTATTTTCTGCTGCAAAGGTAGCCATTGATAGTGAAGTGTTATTTCACTGCACAATATTTCAACGTTAAAAACGTTAAGAATAAAACAGGAGTTATGGAGTTAAAGGGAGTTAGAAGGAGTTAAGACAATACTAAAGAGCCTGGAGTTATTCTTCAGGAGTTAAGCAGTTATGGAGTTAGGAGAAGTTAAGATAAATGTCAAAGCATGGTTTGAACATTGATTTTGTGCTGAAACAATGTAGATATTGAAGCTGTCTTATTTCGATTTTAGTGTAGAATAATCTAAGTATTGTTTATACCTAACGTTATACTTTTACCAACCATACATTTGTCTTAACTCCTCTTAACTCCATAACTCCTTAACTCCTGAAGAATAATATCAGAACAAAATAGCAAGTTATGTTAGAACCTCATTATTATAATGACCTGATAGAAGCCGGTTGTGACGAAGCCGGCAGAGGCTGTTTGGCCGGCAGTGTCTATGCCGCCGCTGTTATTTTACCGCGTAATTATAACAACCCTGCACTGAACGATTCAAAAAAACTAACCCTGAAGGCACGCTATGCCTTGCGTGAACAAATTCAGCGCGACGCCATTTCGTGGGCCATAGGCATTGTAACGCCCGAAGAAATTGACCGCATCAATATTCTCCATGCAAGCTTTCTGGCTATGCACCGCGCCATAGCGCAGCTTTCGGTACAGCCCGAAGCATTGATTATCGACGGCAACAGGTTCGATCCTTACTATCCTAATCAGGCCTCTTCACCCAATGATGATACGGTAAAAACACCATTACCATACACCTGTATTGTTAAAGGCGATGGCAAATACCAGGCTATTGCTGCGGCCAGCATATTGGCAAAGACCTGTCGTGACGATTATATGGACGAGCTCGACCGCCAGTATCCTGCTTACAACTGGAAACAAAACAAAGGGTATCCTACACCCAAACATCGTGCGGCTATTGCACAATTTGGCATTACACCTTACCACAGGCGCTCGTATAACTTGCTTGGAGCGCGCCAGCTCGAGATTAAATTTGAATAACTCAGAGACATCGTTACAGGCTGTAAACTTGCTGAATATACCCCGAAACAACTACTTTTTTCATGACAACCCATCCATTAGTATACCTTTTTCTGATATGACCGATAAAACCTTTCAACCATCCGATACCGCCGTAGGGCGCTTGTTAGACCTCGTTTCAACCATGGCCGACGACAGTCATACGGCTGCCGAGCTGGCCGAAGTTCTGGGAACATCCAAACGTAACCTTTATTATGTTATCAAACAGTTGGAAAAATACGGCTTTGTTATTCATCATTCGCATAACCGTTATTTGCTCGACCCCCATTCACCTTTCTTTCAAGACATTGCCCGTACGGTAGACTTTACCCAGGAACAGGCTTTTTACATGCACTCATTGCTGGTTGATGCCGACAACAAAAACAACCCGATTGCCGGTCTTTTGCGCCGTAAGCTCACACGTTACTATCATCTTAACGAGTTTTCGCCAACGTGGAAAGATCGTCTTTTTTACAATAACGTCCAGCGTCTTCAGTATGCCATCAGCCAGCGTTATGTGGTTATTCTGCATGGATACAGCTCGGGTCACAGCCAGACAGTGAAAGATCGTGTTGTAGAACCTTTCCTTTTTCTCGGCGACCGAGCCGATATTCGTGCCTACGAACTATCGTCGGGTATGAACAAAACCTTCAAAATAAGCCGTATTGAATCGGTAGAAGTACTGAACGATCGCTGGACAAACGAGAGCAAACACCGCCAGTTATTTACCGACATGTTTATGTTTAGCAGCGAAGAGCGCATCCCTATCAGTGTACGTTTAGACCTGCTGGCATACAGCCTCATGTGCGAAGAGTATCCCCATGCTGCCGAGTTGATAAAGCCTGATGGCAAAAATCGCTGGCTGCTTACAACCGAGGTGGCTAACTATGTGGGTATAGGGCGTTTTGTATTGGGGTTGTTTGACCATGTTGAGATTGTGCAGGGTGACGGACTCTGTAACTATTTAAACGAACGTTTGCATACCATGAGTCACATGCGCGAACCTGAAATATTAGAACGATAAAAAGCTATTATAGTTGTTTTACGGCATAACAGTTGGCCTGTTATGCCGTTTTTTTACATTGATGGCAGCAGAATATTATGCCGTTTATGATGTAATGTTCGCTGTTCGGCGGCCGTCAGCAGCGCTGCTGACGGTCGTCAAACGTATTATACGACGGCCGCCGTACGTGCTGCTGACGGCCGTCGAACAATACTCTTATGGTTGAAAACATCGTTGCATATGAGCCTTCAGGAAGTATATAAACGCTTGAAAGGCAGAAAGGTTATGGCTTTTTTGTTTTGTCATATCGTCAGAAAAACGTAACTTTGCTGCTCATTATGCTGACAGTTTGTATAATAATTACGCATTTTGTACGGTGTAGCATTGAATAAAAGACAAAAATAAACAACTTGATATGAAGAAATTTCTCAGTACCCTGCTGCTGTCAATGGCAGTATATGTTGTAAATGCCGTTCCCGCTTATCCGGGTATTTGGCGAACCATCAGGCTGGCCGATGGCAGTGAGGTGAAAGTTATGCTTCGGGGTGATGAGCATGTTCACTTTTGGCAATCGGCCGAAGGTAAGGCCTATGTGCCCGATGGCGATAGCGGATTGTTTAAGGCCGTGAGCATGAAAAGTATTGACAGGAAGGCCGCAGCAAAGCAAAGGCGCATGGCTCGTGCGGCTAATACAAAGGGACAAAGGTTCAGAGCACCGGGCGAAAACAAAAATCCGGCAATATTTCAGGGCAGCAAACGCGGGCTTATACTGCTGGTAGAGTTCTCGGACAAGCATTTTTCCATGTCATCTCCCAAGAACTTTTACACGCACATTGCCAATGACAAGGGGTATCATGAAGGACGTTTTCAGGGTAGCATACGCGACTATTTCTCGGCACAGAGCGGTGGAAAGTTCGACCTTACGTTTGATGTTGTAGGTCCCCTAAAGCTGTCACACCCTTATCGCTACTATGGCATGAACGATGATGAGCGTGCTCCTGAGATGATTCGCAGCGCGTGTTCGCTGGCAAAAGATTCGGTTGATTTCAGCACATACGACTGGGATAATGACGGCGAGGCCGAAGAAGTGTTTGTGCTTTATGCCGGTCACGGGCAGGCTGATTCGCCTACCGGCGAAGACGATTTGATATGGCCGCACATGTCTAACCTTGCAAGCGCAGGCTATCGTAAGTTTAAATTAGGCAACACCATTATCAATACGTACGCCTGTTCGAGCGAATTACGCTATACCAAATTGAGGGGAAGCGAAGTAGCCGGCATCGGAACTTTCTGCCATGAATTTTCACATTGTATGGGCTTTCCTGATATGTACGATACCGCTTATAGCGGAAACTACGGCATGGGAGGCTGGGATTTGATGGACAGAGGGGCGTATAACGGCGACGGTTTCGTGCCTGCCGGCTATACGGGATATGAGAAAATGGTTTGCGGATGGACGAAACCGGTTGAGCTTACGGCCGATACCACCATCACAAACATGCAGTGTCTGGCCGATATGGGGCAGACATACATTGTCTATAACGATGCCAACCGTAACGAATATTATATTCTTGATAACCGGCAGCAGAAAGGATTTGATGCCGAATTGCCCGGGCACGGAATGATAATCAACCATATTGATTATGATGCAACGCTATGGAGGCATAACGCCGTTAATACAACGAGCGGAACTTATGCATATGGAAACGACCACCAGCACGTTACAATATTCCATGCCAACGGCTATGACGATTCCATGTCGGGTAGTGTATTCGGACGCTTATTGGTGCTGGACGAAGGAGGTGCTGCTTATCCTTATGTGCAAAACGATTCATTAACAGCCACCTCTACACCAGCCGCTACGTTACATAACGAAAACAGCGAAGGCAAAAAGCTGATGAATTGCAGCATCTTGAATATTAAACAGCAGGGCGATGGCAGCATGAGCTTTGTATTTCGTAAGTCAGCAAAGAAAAACGAACTGCCGGTACCGTCCGTACCTGCTGATATAAAAGGCGTTGACATAACGCCTGCAAGGGCACACCGTGTTTACAGTATCAGCGGCACGTTCCTGGGTACGGATATTGAAAAATTGCCCCACGGCATTTATATTGTTGATGGCAAAAAAATTGTAAAATAAAAGAAAGAGGCCTTGAAGGGCCTCTTTTTCT
>CALIIG010000026.1 GCA_938018155.1 uncultured Prevotella sp. | reverse complement strand
TTTTAGGTATATTTTTTTAGGAGTTATGGAGTTAAGGAGTTAGAAGGAGTGAAGACATTTGTCTGAACTACGATACTATTCCTTAAGAAGACTTGTGTATTCTTTTGAGGAGACAGGGGGGTGTTTTAAAGGAGTCAGGAGTGAAGGAGGTAGAAGTAGTTAAGACAAGTGCTGGTTTAGCGACTTGCTAAGGATGATTTGATATTGAAGTAACGCCTTAACTCCATTTATCTCCTTAACTTCTGCCTCCTGATTTCTGACATTTTTCTTAACTCCTTCTACCTCCTTAACTCCATAACTCCTCCAAAACTATCTTAGTTAATCGTCAGCTTCCGCACGCGGTAGTTGCCCCAGTCGGCCACGTAAACCGAGCCGTCCTTGCCAATACCGATGCCGGTAGGCTTGTTGAAGAGGGCCTCTTTCTTCGAACCGTCCTTGTAACCGGCCGTCCCGGGCACGCCGAGCACGGTCTCGACCATGCCCTCGGGCGATATGCGGCGGATGCAATGGTTATCCATATCGGCCACGTACATGTTGCCCTGGGCATCGCAATAAATCTGGCAGGGGTTATGGAACTGCGCTTTCGACAGCTCGCCGTCGCGGTGACCGCCACCCGTATTGCTGCTCGACAAGCGGTGATACGTATTTTCGGGGTCAGTTACATCAATAGAAGCAATGCTGTTGGCCATCGCACCGCCGTTGTCACGGAACGACATATACAGGATGTTCGGGCGCAGGGGGTTGAACGTCAGGCCGAAGCTGTCGCCGCGGGGTGTCTTATAAATAGGTGTAGCCTCGTAGGTACGGGGGTTTATCTTGATAATATCGCCGTAATAATAACGCGTGTAGATGTATCCGTCGCTGGGGTTTACCACCATCGAGTGCTTGTATCCCTTCTCGGGAACAGCATATCCCTCCGGCCAGATAATCTCGCGCTGGCGTGGGCTCCACATCTCGGCAGGGTCGAGCGACATATACGAACCTATCGTCGTCTCGGTGGGAATGGTAATGACGTTCGTAGCAGGGTCGGCACAAGGCACATTGCCATTCTCGGGAACTACAATTTCAACCTGTCCGTCTTGCTGGTCAATGCGCATAATTCGCTCGGTTTCAGAACCGGCATTATGACCGCGACTTACGAGGAATATGTTGTCATCACCGTCAACACATAAAAAGCGGGGGTGCATGGTTGCGGTGTTAATATCGCCCGCTGTGGGCTTTTCACACTGGCCCGTACCCGCTATGGTGGTTACCGAAATTGACTCGTGGTAGATAAACGGCTTGTCAAACACTACCGAATCGCCATCTACCACCACCGACAAACGGCAGGTGTCGCCCGGCAAACGCGGTGCCGTTACGTACAACATTGAGCCTGTCGACCCGATAACGGGGGCGATAGCGTTGTTGAAATAAACTTTGATTTTTGATACATCCTGTCCAAAATTCGTGCCTTCAAGGATTACCTGCTCCTTGTACATGCCCGAATCGGGATAGAAAGTAGTAAGTTTTACCGGCTCCGACGGGTTGTGAACCTGCGATGCCGACTCCTCACTTCCACAGCCGGCCAACTGAAACAGGGCGGCAGAAGAAATGAAAAGCATGGATAACTTTTCAAGAGTTCGCTTCATATTTAACTGTTAGGTTTAAAAATGTATTGAATAATCAAACTACAGGTTTGGGGTAGACAAAGCTGCTTTACAGCATACTCTCTCTGCCCGCAAAGTTAAAACTTATTTTTGTTTTTCCATATTTTTTACGATATTTTTTTTGTTTCGTCTCCTCATATCAGCCTTATCGTGCTGCCTGTATATAATAAAGGTGCTGTGTCAACTCCATAACTTCCCGGCCTCAAACTCCAAAAGACAACTTTCCCTGCCCCGGAAAAACTCTTCAGAGCCTTTGTTTTCTTTCATTGTTTAATCGCTCTATCCCTTTGATTTTTCTCTTAAATCCTCTGTATCCCGCTTTAATCCTTCAATCTTTTGCCTCACAGGATTTATCTTTTTAATCTTTTAATTCTTTATTTTTTTACTTCTTTACCTCTAAAAATCTATTGTGCCCCGTGACCTGATCGGGGTTGCGGGGCACAAAAACAGAGGTTACGGGCTATGCTCGCTGTTGTTTCATGCAGCTAACGGCAGGCTTACCGGCACGACGTCAGACCGAAGGCCGCGCCGAGGGCCGTAAGAACACTGATAAGTGTCTGCACTACAAACTTCCAGATTTCATTCTTTTTCATGGTATTCTATTTAAGGTTAAACATGTGTTTACTGGCTACGCGAGCTGTTATCCGGCCGGCTGGGCAGGCACTTTTGATTTGGCTTTAACCTCAACAGACATCTGCCTGGCCGTGATTCCTGCCAGCAACGATTTGATATACTTGCCTGTGCGGTGTCCCTTTTCGTTGTAGCCGGTAGGCATAAACTGGCGTTCGGGAGTGTAAACAATACGGTAACCCTTAATGTTGGCCACGCTAAACTTGTCGCTTTTTTCAACAAGCTGCGTACTGATGCCCACCTTAAACGCGCCGATACCGTCGAGAACCACGCGCTGCGAGTTCTGAAGATGCCCCTTCATCTGGCGCGAAAGTTCAGTAAGAACAGCCAGAACATCGGCATAAGTAACGGTTGTTGAATGGGAAATTTCATCAGCAAGGTCGCGGGTGCTCACCTCATCGAGAACAGTTGCACGGCCATACCACTTGCCAAAATTGTTGGTTCCCTTCATCTTGTTCTGCAAAATACGAAATCTAATACTCATTGTGTTTTTCTTTTTAATGGTTAAAAATGTGATTTACTTAAGGTCAATCGTGTAGAAACTGGATCCATTTATTCCGCTGAATGACTGATGCAAAGATAGCATCTGTTTCAATATTCTGCAACGCCTGCCTGCGTACCTTTCCGTAAAAAAGGTGCAGAAACGTTGTCACTGTGTCCTTTTCCGCCTGTTCCGGCAGGGGTTTATGCCCGTGAAGCCGTTGCCAAACCTCCCACCTTATTATATGATGGAGACAGGATAACTCCCTCCTGCCTCACACCTTATTATATTATAGAGGCAGGAAAACTTCCTGACGGTAACGAAAATCCCTTTGTTTCCCATTCCCCATCTCCCGATTTCTTCATCCTAACCGAAGCCCGTCATCTTCTCATCCCCGGGCACAGACCCTTTAATTCTTTAATATTTAATTTTTTAATCGTGCAGATTTAATCCTTTACTTTTGAACAATTACTCATTTTTAAGTATTGCGCCATTCTTTTTTTCTGCTTACCTTTGCGGTAGTTATCGTGCTGGTGTGTTGTGAAAACACCATCAGAGGTGATGTCCTAAACCTTGTAGGCTGCCTTTATATATCAAACCACGTTTGTTAAAAAGGATGGTACAGGCAATACCTGACGATATATTCTAAACACAAAAACTATTATCTGTTAAACTGTATGTTACAAATTTATCCGAAACTCGCAGTGTGTCCCAGGACGCTACTGCCCGCTACGGGCCTTGCATTATTGTGCATGTTTGCTCCCCCTGTGGTGACTGGGGCCGGGGCTCGTGCCGGCATTGAGCACATGCAAGCCCCTGCACCCGTTTTCGATGTTCCCTTTAAAGTAGTATCCGGGCAAACAGGCGAACCCCTTATCGGGGCTGCCGTGCGCTGCAAAGGTGCGGTAAGTCCTGCCGTTACCGATGTGCAGGGCCGCTGCACGTGCAGGTTCGACCGCGCGGTAGAGAAAGTAAAGGTCGACGTTTCCTACGTGGGCTACAAAAGTGTATCGAAGATGGTTACCGTCACACCGGGACAAACCATCACCATTCGCCTCAGCGACGACTCGCGCCAGCTCGACAATGTAGAGGTAACGGCAAAGAAAAGGCATACCAATGCCCTTCAGCAATCGTCGGCCATAAGCTCGGAAACGCTCGAGCGCGGTGGTGCCACGTCTCTGGCAAAACTGCTCGAAACCGTGCCCGGTGTTAGCTCAATGAGCACCGGTAACACCATTGCCAAGCCCGTTATACAGGGTATGCACAGCAGCCGTATTTTGTTAATGAACAACGGTGTGCGCCTCGAGAGCCAGAGCTGGGGGGCTGACCACGCTCCCGAATTAGACTATACCGGTTCGAGTATGGTCGAAGTGGTGAAGGGAGCCGAATGTATTCGCTATGGTTTCGGTGCCATGGGCGGCGTGGTTTTGCTGAACGATGCCGAGCTGCCCTACGGCCAGAAGCATCCCGTTTTGCATGGCAGCGTCAATGCCGGATATGATACCAACGCACGCGGTGTGAGCACATCGGCCAGCGTTGAAAGCGGATACGGAAACCTTGGCTTGCGTGTTCACGGCATGTACACACGCGGAGGCGACTACCATACGGCCGACTACGTGCTCAACAACACGGGTTATAACACCATCAGCCTGTCGGCACAGGCCGGCTATCGCGGCCGGAAGTTTACGGCAACGTTCTTTACAAGCCTCTACTATCAGCGCAGCGGCATATATTATGCCAGCAAAATTTCGGACCTTTCGCAGCTGATTAAGCGTTTCGAATACGGCCGGCCGTCGCCCGAAACCATCTTTCCCTTCTCCTATCGCATAAAGCCTCCTTTCCAGCAATCGCAACACGTCACGATGAAAGGCGAGGTAAAATGGAACATAAACGAGAATCATCGCATTGACTTTACGCTGTCGTTCCAGGAAAATCTGCGTCAGGAGTTTGAGAATCGCAAAAAGGCACAGTGGAGCTGGATTCCCGTACAGGACCTTATTTTGAAAACAACCAGGCTCGATGTGCTGTGGCATGCCCGCTGGAAACTGTGGCACATGTCCACCGATGCCGGTACGTCGAACACCTATCAAACCAATTACAACTACCCCGGTACGAAGCAACCGGCCTTTGTTCCCAACTTTGCCGCGCTGTCGATGGGCGGTTACTTCCTGCACAAGGCACAGTTCAACAAGCTGCAAATGGCCCTCGGCATGCGGTATGACTTTCGTGTTATGTCGGTAAACGGGTACAGCAGCCTGAGCAATTACACCTATTACGACGACTTTAAACTATACAGTAACTTTACGATGAGCCTGGCAGGCCACTACCAGTTCAACGACAACTGGGACGCCCGCGCCAATATAGGCTGGTCGTGGCGTCCGCCAGATATCAACGAACTTTATTCCATCGGCTTGCAAGACGGCTCTTACTGGGTTGTGGGTAACCGCAATCTGGCCAGCGAGCGCGGTTATAAGTTAGTGGCCGGCACACGCTATCGCAACACATGGCTGTCGGTAGAGCCGAGCCTTTTCTACCAGCGCGTCAACAGTTATATATACGATCACATAGGCGCAGGCAAGGACAGGTTCCACAATCATCCCAGCGGCAAGTACCCGAAATTTATTTATGACCAGGACAATGTGCGCCTTTACGGTGGCGATATTGAAGTAACGGCACGCCCCATGAAGCGTCTTTCGCTGGTGGGAAAAGGCGAATGGATATTCGCCCGCAACCTTACCCACAACGACTGGCTGCCTTTTATGCCGTCAGACAGGTACGGACTGTCGGCCAATTACGACATCCCCATGCCGTCGGCAAAGAAGTATCGTGCCACATTGTCGCTGTCGGGCATATACGTTACCAAGCAAAACCGCTTCGATCCCGATAAGGACCTCGTAAGCGATTCGCCACCCGCCTACTTCCTTTTAAACGGTACGGCCGACTTTAAGCTGCCGCTTTCGCACGGCCGCTCGCTGAAATTTATGATTGTGGGCGAAAATATCCTCAATAATTTATATAAGGAGTATACCGACCGCTTTCGCTATTATGCCCACGAGCGCGGTGCCAACTTCTCGCTCCGAACCCTGTTTCATTTCTAAAAAACCGTTATAAGATATGATATTTTCAAAACCATCACAATACCTGTGGCTCGCCATGGCCACCCTGCTGCTGTTTACAGGCTGCTCCAATGAGCAGGTTGACAGCTTTTTCAAGAAAATAGTGCAGGCCCCTCCGTCGTCTATTGAACGCGACGTGAAAGGCCACGAACAGATATATGCCGTGCATGCCATCCTGCGAATGGGCTATAAAGACGGCCTGATTGGCGTAGGACCTGATGGCACCGACTCTGTCATGGCCTATACAACCTATCATATTCCCGGCGGCGAACCCACGCTGCCGCCCATCACGCAGGAAATAGACATGGCCAAAGACGACGACGGACAGATGACGATAACAACCCAACGCGACCACTTCGACGTCATCGCCTCCGATGAAATATGCTACGGACTGGAGCTGAAATACTACGATCAGAACGGCATGCTCATCAATCATCAGTTCTCAGGATACCCATTTACCAAAGACAAAGAAGGGTATAGCATTCCCGATGAAGACAATGCCACGCTGCTTGTACATCAGCATTTCTTTGGCATTGGCAACTCATCGCTCGGTCACGACGGCGTAACGGCGGGCAAACCCGACGAAAAGACGCTGCAACTGGCCTATCCGCGCACGCTCACGTCGCCGGCCTTATATTACGACCGCTACACCTTCCGCGACAAAGCAGGACAGGCTGAACCCGCCACAAAGTTCTCGTCGTCGAACATTTTCGCACCCGACGGTTTTACGCTGGGGCAGAATAAGGTGCCCTTTGACACGCTCATGGCATGGAAAGCCATTGAAATATCGGGCAAGCCCGAGGCTTTACGTCCATGGACAGCACCCGACGGACATACCTGGCACCTTTATAAAACCATTGAACAAACCCGCCTGAACGAGCTGACGCCCGAAATATTCACCTACGAATATCGCGATACCGACCCCGTTGAAGAGGAGCTTGGCAAGCTGTTTACCGAAGCCTACAACGACGATTTTACCGACCCCGACACCGAAGCACCGCGCCAGCGATACGGCCACACGGTAGGACTGCTGCGCCAAAAGCGCAGTCTTGACTTCGGTGCCGAGCCCGACCGCCTCGGCTTTAAGGGCATCATGCGTTTCCATAAGGCCGATGTGGCCTTCCAGCTGCAGGTTAAAATATGCCATATCATGAACAAAGGGCAGCAGCATGCGGGCGAATCGGAGAAACCTGCCAAATACTGTAACACCGCCAACAGCGAACACGGATACCTCTGGGACTTCAATCAGCTGCAGCCCGGATGGGACAGTTTCGACATCGATTATCCCATATCGGTGCGCGTTATCGGCAATACCGCCGACGGACAGCAGAAGTGTGTATCCGACGTAACACGCTTTTATCCGCAGGCCGACGCGGCACGCCTGTGGCGGATGCTTACGCAACCGCGCGACTTTTTTGCCCGCTACCGTCAGAACACCGTAACCATGTAACCCCCTTAACAACATTATATGAACCGGATAATAAAAAAAACAGGACAAGCCGCGGCCGCCCTCGCGCTATGTATAGCCTGCACAGCCTGCGACGGCTTTGTGTTTGGCAACGTTAATGTTGATTATAACGACAACCCTCTTACGGGTAAAGCCGTTGCCCGCAGCGGTGCCGACCGCTATGTTGACAGCCTTTCGAAGGTGCGCGTATCGGCTAATATGGCCAACCCCGACCCGCAGGGGGCTTTCAATAACTGGGCAACCTGCCTGGCCATGTTTAAGGAAGGCCACTCGCACGGCGACGCAATGATGCACGGTAACTTTGTTTATCAGAACGCACCGTGGCGTCAGGAAGAGTTTGTGATTATACACAATACTGCCGGTCAGTGGCCTGCCGTTGACATACAACGCCAGAGCACCGTTACCTTTCTTGAACAAAACGACGGCAAACAGGGTCCCGACTACATCCGTATCATAGGCGGAAAGCTGAAGCGGTGGGGCTTGTGCCTTTACTTTTTCGACAAAAACGGACGGCTTTTAAACGATGATATATTGGAACATTCGGACGAATACCAGATATTCTTCACCGTGAGCGACGTCGACGACAAGGGTAATCCCTACCAGGTTATGGACTGCCGCGGCACCTGGAAGCCTGCACACAACAGGTATGGCGAATGGAAACGCGGCGGAACCGTTGACCCCACGCCCGTGCCTTCGCCGCTTTTTGCCAGCACACACACATGGAAAGAGCGCGCCGATGCAACGCCGAAGATTTTTGAATACACCTACCGCGACACGTGGATACAAAATGCAATGGCCGACGGTGCGCGCGAATTGTTCAACCAGCGGCTGCTGCCGCCCCTTACAAGAGCCGATGCCGACTGGGCCGTTGCGCCGTACGACCAGGACCGCGTGGGCCTGAAGGGCCACTTTAACTTTGATATTGAGGCCGACGAAAACGACGAACGCCATACCGAATGGCCTTTGGAGATAACCCGCCGGCGCGACCCTGCCACGGGCGAAACAGGGCGATACACGCGTCCTTCATACCTTTTGCCGCAGTTTTACCTCTCGGTTCGCGTCATGAAATGCGCCAAAGGCAAGAAGGCTCTCATCCCGAAGGACGAGTATTTGCGCCGCCATTCAACCTACGAATTTCTCAGCAGCCTGATATGTGCCGATGCGTGGAACCCCGATGAAGCCAAAGAATACGGTGCCGATTCGGAGTGGAAGGAGATTATCCGCTTCAATATACCCATCAAAGTATTTTGCAGCAGCTTCGACACCGACCCGACAACGGTCGACCCCAACGACCCGCTCTACTACTATCTCGGTCGTGAAATAGGCCTCTCACCGCTTGATGCGCTCGAAGCTGCGCAAAATGTCCAGACACATGGCATAGGCGGAGGTTCGGGCTTTGGCAACTGGTTCCTGTAGAAAAACGATATGAAAGCGACAAAAAAAGGTAATTATATTTCAATAATTAGTAGTTTAAGCAGTCGGGGTAATGTCTTAACTCCCTATAACTCCTTACCTCCTGTCTCCTTTAATATTACCTCCTGTCTCTTTTAAAAAAGAATTTTTAACTGATTATAAAATGAAAAAGATAATACAAACACTGTCACTTGCCATTGTGCCTGCGCTGCTTTTGAGCCTCAACAGCTGCGTAAGGAACGAAATGCCGGTGAAGCAATCAACATCAAAAACGAAAGTAGATCACCTCATTATCAAGGAAGTGTTCTACATCGGACACTATTGGTACCGCGACGTTAAGAAGTGGGGTATGAAAAACATCAACCAAATGTACAACGACGATCAGTATATCGCCATCTACAACCCTACCAACGAGGTGAAATATCTTGACGGACTGGCCCTGTGCGACAACGCCATCGACCCCTCGAAGGCGATACAGTTTGCACCGAAAGACGACTTTGTGAACCGCTATTACGGCGCTTCCTCGATATGCTATTTCCCCGGAAGCGGAACCGAACACCCCGTCAAGCCCGGGCAAACAGTCATTATTGCCAAATACGCCATTGACCACAAAGCCAGCTTCGAGGCCGATCTCGAGGGCGAAGACCTGGCGGACTACAAAGGCCTTGACGCGTTTCTCGACCTGCGGAAGGCCGACTTTGAGTGGACAAACATACAGTATGACGCGGGCCACAAGAACAATCCTGACGTGCCCGACATGCAAGCCATCCTGACAACCCGCGACGAAGATGGGAGCATCTCGCCGTCGTTCGACTTCCTGAGCGTGTCCGAATCCACGGGCATAGCCCTCATCAAGCTGCCGTGGACGCCCGATGATTTTGCCAAGAATTATAAAGACGATAAAAACGGCACGGGCTATCGCCATTATATTACGGTGACGAGCAGTGCCCATGGCGATTTCTACGCTATCGAAATACCCTTCGACCACGTCATCGACTGCATGACCATCTGTCCCCGCCGCCTCTTTCAGATGCGCCCCTCCAAGCTCGACCGCGGATACAACGCGGTGGCCGACGTGCAGCAAATCAGCTTCAAGAGCGGCGATTACCCCATTTATTCGGGCCTCGCGCTGATGCGGAGATGGGACGGTAAGAAGTTTGTCGACGACAATAACTCAACTACCGACTTCGAGGTAAAGCTCGCATCGCTCGCCCGCAAGGATGCCGGCGGAGCACCTGTAAAATAAAAAGGCCGGGGGTTAGAAGCAGGCGTGCAGCACCTTAAGCGTGCCATGGACAAGCCATAAAACGCTGCTCGCAGAGCCTTAAAATCATGACCTTTTTGCCTTTACGGCACTATCGTGTTGCGTTTACGCCGTAATCGCGCGCCGTTTACATCGTAATTGCGTTGCGTTTACACCGTAATCGCATTACGATTACGGTGTAAATGCAATACCTTTTTGATGTAATCAACATTCTTGTTATCAACAAGTTACGGGCAGTACTGTTGCGTTTACGGCACAATGGGTTTGCCTTTGGCCCGTAATCGCGTCGCAGGGCATACTGCAATAAAAAATATCTGTCATGTGCCGGTGCAGCCACATGGCAGATATTTTTTTGTATTCGGGTCCCGCAAATGATGTGTTCTCATTCGGCGAACGGTATATTCGGGCCCGCCCGCCGGTGTACGGGTACGGCTTATTTGATGCGGTCGAGATATTCGCGTGGAATAGCGGGCATGGCTCCGTAGCATGTACAAACATACGCGCTTACGTCAACGGCCAGCTTGTGCGCCTCTTCGATGCTCTTTCCGGCCAGTATGGCGGCTACGAAACTTGCGGTAAAGCTGTCGCCTGCGCCCACGGTGTCGGCCACGTTAACCCTGGGAGTTTCGAAGAATGACTTGTGTTCGGGCGCAAAAACATAGCTTCCGTTGATGCCGCAAGTCAGTACGAGCATGTCGAGATTGTACTTGCCCAAGAGCAGCCAGCACTTGTTCTCCATGTCAAGTCCCGGATAGCCGAAAAGACGACCGATGGTAACCAGCTCCTCATCGTTGATTTTGAGGATATTGGCGTGCTTGAGCGAGTTTGTGATAATCTCCTTTGTATAGAAGTTCTGGCGAAGATTAATATCAAATATCTTCAGACAGTCCTTCGGTGTAGCCTCAAGGAATTTCTGTATGGTCTGACGGCTTACGCTGCTGCGCTGTGCCAGCGAACCGAAACACACGGCACGGCTGTTTCTGGCAGCTTCTTCAAGCTCCGGGGTGAATGGAATATTGTCCCATGCCACATCCTCCTTGATGTTATAGGTAGGTACGCCCTCATCATCGAGTTCCACCAGGACGGTACCAGTCTGATAATCCACCTCTGGCATCAGGTACTTTACTCCCTTTTTATCGAATTCATCGAGGGTCTCTTGCCCTAATGCGTCATTTCCGACAGCACTGACAGCAAGCGAATCATGACCGAACTGTCCTGCGTGATAGGCGAAGTTTGCAGGTGCGCCACCGAGTTTCTTCCCCTCAGGAAGACAATCCCATAATGCCTCTCCGAGGCCAACGATTACTTGTTTCATATATTTCTTCTGTTTTCAGTTATTATTTTAAGAGGAGCTTATTAGCCCTGTCAGGCTAATCAGTCTAATCAACCAATAGTTCT
>CALIIG010000025.1 GCA_938018155.1 uncultured Prevotella sp. | reverse complement strand
GAATTTGTCGTTTAAAACTTCGCTTACGTCAATGACACAATATGTGCATAAAATATCGAATAGCTTTTTAGAGTTGCCCACCGACTATTGGGTTCCTACCACATCAGCCCTGCATCCTATGCGGTCATGGCAGTGGGCGGCCGGCGTTTACTATCAGCCTGCGCGTGCATTAACTTTGTCTTTGGAGGGCTATTATAAGCAAAGCCGTCATCTTTTGCAGTATTCGAGCTGGTCAGGACTGGAGCCTCCGGCCAGCCGTTGGGACAAATTGGTGATGGATGGCAAAGGAAAGTATTTCGGTTTGGAGCTTGATGCCGTATACAAAACACAGCGAATGGAGCTGACGGGTGCCTATACCCTGTCGTGGAACAAACGTCGTTTCGACGACTTTTACCCCTCGTGGTACTACGATAAGTTTGATAACCGGCACAAAATAAGCTTAACAGGCCGCTGGCAACTGACGTCGAAGATAGCCGCTTTCGCAGTCTGGAGCTACCATAGCGGCAATCATGTCACCGTGCCTACGCACATGACGGCAGTCCCCGACGTGCCCGACGGCAGGCCTCCGCACGTCAATCAGCACAGATATATTGAAGATGAGCGGATGTATGTTTTCGATATGCCGAACAATTATCGTCTGCCAGCCTACCACCGATTGGACGTAGGGTTCGACTTTCACCACACAACCAGGCACGGACATGAGCGTATTTGGAACGTCAGTATTTATAATGCCTATTGCCATTTCAATTCGTTGTTTGTGGATATACACCAGAATAACAAAGGCCAGTTCAGCATACGTAACCATGCTTACATCCCTATTGTGCCGTCATTCAGTTATACGATAAAATTCTAAATGATATGAAAATTCCAAGATATAGCTTTCTTTTGTGCATCATACTGCTGTTGGCGGGCTGTAAGGACGATGTAAACCTTAACACGTTCAATCAGGAAAGCCGCCTTGTTGTATATTGTTTCCCGTCGCCCGGCGATACTACTTATATGCGCATTACGCGCAGCATACCCGTTCGTTATTATGCCGATTCGGTTAAAGTAGAGCAGGTTGACGATGCCTCCGTGGTTTATACAGTTAACGGCACGCCTTGCACGGTTACGCCGATAGGTCGCGGATACTATCGCATAACAGGCCATCAGCGTGTGGGCGACAACGTATCGTTGCATGTTTCAGCTCGAAACGGTCAGGAGGTTACAGCCTCAACGGCCATTCCCGACACCGTTGCCGTGGGTAATATACGTATGCGTAAGATAAAGCTTAAGAACAAATATTCTAATCGTTCAGACACATATAAGCAGGTGATGGCGACGTTTACGGACGACGCTGCAACCCATAGGTATTATGGAGTACGCGTAAAACATACGGCATCGAATACCAATATTATAGACGAAACAAGGTTTACCTATCCTTCTCTCAATATTGAAAGCGAGCCGTTGCTGTCGGCATTGACCGATATTGATGACGAGTTTGGCTATTCAAACGACTATTTTGGCAACTTCTATATCTTTGATGATGCCAGCATTAACGGTCAAACCTACACGCTTCACCTTAATATTGCCTCCTACGGTGGGGCGTGGGGGAGCAATCATTTTTATCAGGTAGAGCTTATCTGTATTACGCCGGAGTATTACCGTTTCATGCTTGCCCTGAACCAAATTAACAATGATGAACTTGCCAAAGACGGCTTGTCGCAGATTCGTCCCACCGTAACCAACATGTCAGGAGGACTTGGACTGTTGGGCGGATGGAGCGCATCGCACACACAATGGATAAAAGACATTTGATAATATGGTAACGGAAGGAAGAGATTTACGATCTGTTCTTCGTTATTTTAAATCGGGAAAGCTTAGTCCTGACGAAGTTTTCAGCAAATTTAAACAATATACGGGCTACCACGATAAACGCTTAAGGTTGCGTTATGCTGCTGTGGCAGCAACGGTATTATTGTTGGTGGGTATTGGCATTACGTATGCTTTACGCTCGCGAACTATTGTGCTCGAAGCGGGTCATCAACAGCAAACTATTGTGCTTAGCGATGGAACAGAGGTTATTCTGGCCCCGCATGCCATGCTTTCGTATCAGAAAAATGACGTGCGAAGCGTGTCAATATCGGGCAAGGCCTTTCTTAAGATTAAGCACGACAGCTCAAATCCGTTTACCATTCAGGGAGAAAACTATCTTATTCGCGACATGGGCACGCAGATAGAAGTACGTGCAGGCAAGGACAGTACAGATGTTTTCGTGGCTGAAGGCAGTGTATATTTTGCCTCTTCACGACAACAAGACAAGGGCATTGAATTGGCAACGGGCAACCGTGGCTTCCTTAAGGGCAATGTTTCGTGCCCTGTTCTTCGCGCAAAACCATCGCCAAACCGTTTGGTTTGGGTCACCCGACAGTTCCATTTTCAGGATACAGCCTTACCCTATGTGCTGGCCGACCTGTCTGATTATTACCATGTTCACCTTACATGCAACAATAAAGACAAACGCTTAACGGGCGATTTTGATGCCGGCAGCCTCGAAACCATAGTGCGTTTCATAGAGAAAACGCTCGACGTTAGGATATATAATTAATTGAAAATGCGTAACTTTGCACATGCTTATCATTTAAAGAATAATCTCAATATTTATGGAAGGTCTACTCTTTGAAGGGCAGAATATGCTGGTTCACCTGCAACAAACCATTGCTGTACATGCAAAACACAATGCCTTTTGCATTGCCGACAAGTATTATACTTATGGTGAGCTGCTTCATGAAGTGGGTAATGTGCGCTACGCCATACGCGAAAAGAAAGAAGATAACATCGGTCTTGTAGCGAATGATGACCTTTATACCTATGCCTCTATTCTGGCATTGTGGATGGAAGGCAAAAGTTACGTCCCGCTTCATCCCCATTGGCCTGCCCTCCGTAGCGAAGATATTGCCAGGCAAGTGGGAATAAAGACCATTATTGATTCGCGTAATGATAATGCCTCCATTGGCTCGGCCGAGGTACTTTATCCTGAAAAGTTTGCATCTCATCACGATAGTTTCTTCGACCCTGTGGGCTACGATGAGAACAAACTGGCTTATATTCTTTTTACATCAGGCAGTACGGGCAGGCCGAAAGGCGTGGCCATCACGATAGGTAACGTTGCTGCCTTTGAAGATTCGTTCTTTTCTCTGGGTATCAAACTGACGCACGAGGACCGCTGTTTGCAAATGTTCGACCTCACTTTTGACATGTCTGTGGGCAGCTATGTGGCACCGTTGATGTGCGGTGCCTGCATTTATACCGTTGCTTTGGGCAGTATTAAGTGGCAGGAAGTGTTCAGATTGATTGACGATTACCAGATAACCGAAGTGCAGCTTGTGCCGAGTGTGATCCACTATCTTAGGCCATATTTCGACGAAATTGATGCACCGGCCATGCGTTATGTGCTGTTTGCCGGCGAGGGACTGCCGTCAGACGATGTGAAATTGTGGCAAAAGTGCGTGCCAAATGCACATGTCTGGAACGTCTATGGCCCAACGGAGAATACCATTTACAGCACCTTTTATCTTATTCCACACAATAACGTACGCGAGGTTAACGGCATTGTGTGCATAGGTAAGGACATGAAGCATGTTGATTCGCTGGTTATTGGTGACGACAGTACGCCTGTTGTGCAGGGCGAAAAAGGCGAACTTTGTTTGGCAGGACGCCAGCTTACACCAGGCTATTGGCGCAACGAGGAGAAGAATAACGAAGCATTTTTTACACGAAATGGCCGTCGTTGGTATCGCACAGGCGACATTTGTTCGGTAGATGCTGCCGGCGAAATGCTGTATTATGGCCGAAAAGATTCGCAGGTTCAGATACAAGGCTATCGCGTTGAGCTAAGCGAGGTTGAGCATGTAGCCCGCCATTTCTTCAACGATGCGGTTAATGCGGTGGCCCTTCCTGTTGACGACGGCAACGGAAATACAGCTATTGCGCTTGTGATAGAGAGCGAACAGCAGCACGATGACGATGTGCTCACGACTTATCTGCGCCGGTATCTGCCTGCCTATATGTTGCCGTCGAGCATCCATTACATTAATCCGTTCCCTCTGAATGCCAGTAATAAGATTGACCGTAAGCACATAAAGCAAATGATTTAACCACATAAGAACTATGGACAGAGACGAAATTTTAAAGCAGTTATCCCTTATTTTTGAAGAAGTGCTTAAACAACCCGGACTGAAAATTGATTATAATATGTCAGCAGATGACATAGATGGCTGGGACTCGCTGAGCAATATGACCATTATTAGCGAAATAGAAAAGAAGTGGAATGTACATTTTAAGCTCCGCGATATTGTGCGAATGAAGAACATCGGCGACATGATTGATGTGATGATCAGGCAGAGCCGATAGACCTTTTCGCTTAAAACGTTTCTATGGAATTTCTTACTTTGCCTTTCGTAGCACTGTTTGGTGTTACGCTTTTGCTTTATTACGTAAGTAGTTCACGCGCATGGCAGCATGCGTTGCTGTTGTTGTCGAGCTGTGTTTTCATTGCCTTTTACCATTGGCAATACCTTGTTGTAGCACTCGGTATTACGCTGTTTACCTTTTATACGGGCAAGGCCATACACCGAAAACTGAACTCTCGTTCAGGAACATGGCTTTTATTGGGCGGTATTGTCGGGCTGGCCGGCTTTTGGTTATTCTCCCGTTACTGGTCGGGTATGTTCCCAATAGGCATCTCTTTCTACACGTTTCAGGCGCTTTCCTATCTGATAGAGATTTACTGGGAGGAAGAACCCGAAGACAGTTTGAGCGATTTTACACTGTATATGCTGTTGTTTATGAAGTTCCTTTCAGGCCCAATTGAACGCGGTTACGACCTTCTTCCACAGCTAAAACAGGGTAAACAGTTCAACTATACTGCCGTAACGCACGGTCTTAAGCTCGTAGCGTGGGGCTGTTTTCTGAAACTTGTCATTGCCGATCGCATTGCATCGCCGCTCTCTACCGTCCTTGATCATATTCCTTCATCGTCAGGAATGCAGATTTTACTGGCCACATCGCTCTATCCTCTGCAGCTTTACGCCGACTTTGCAGGCTATACCTGCATGGCCGTCGGCATGGGACGTATGCTTGGTTTCACGCTTCAGAGGAACTTCGACCGCCCGTTTGTGTCGCAGTCAACGGGAGAACTGTGGCGCCGTTGGCACATGACGCTCTCGTTCTGGGTGCGCGATTACATCTTCACGCCGCTTAATGCGTCGCTCCGTTCCTGGGGAAAAACTGGCATTTACGCCTCTCTTCTGGTTACCTTTGTGGCCATAGGGGTATGGCATGGTGCCGGATGGACATTTGCTCTGTATGGTTTGTTTCAGGGCATATTGGTTGTTTACGAAACACTTTTCAGCAAGCAGCGTCAGCGAGTGCAAAATATTGTAGGGACGAAGGTGTGGAAACCGCTGATGATGATTCGCACATACGTGTTTTTTGCACTCTCATTACTCTTTTTCCGTGTGTCGGAAATCGGCGACGTTTTCTATGCCTACCGCCACATGTTCGACGGTATTTCATCGAATATCAAAGAGTTAAGATTGGGCATGGACGACCATTACTGGATAGTTTTTGCCCTTGCAGTTATCGTGATGTTTGTGATAGAGCATGTTAACAGCAGGCATAACCTGATAGCATGGACCGGGCAACAACGCGTGGTTGTGCGCTGGTTGCTTTATTTTGCCATTGTTTTCGTCATATTTTTATATGGTGCTTTCGGTGTGGATAACTTTATTTACGTTCAATTTTAAAGCGTTGAGGTCATGACCGATAATAATAATCGCCGCTCCCTGGTTACGTTGTTCCTGAAGATGGGTGTGCTGGCCTTTCCTTTCTTATTGCTTACAGCCTGGTATGTCTGGCAGGATCCGTTCATGGTTCTGCGCCGTTACACACCGCAACAATATGATAATAGCCCTTACTATCAGGGCGAAGGTTATGTAGGTTGGGAAAAATTAAAGCAGCTTTGCTCCCGGCAACGTTACGACGCCTTTGTGTTGGGCAACTCGTGTACAAGGGCTTTTAACAGCGACGACTGGAATAAATATATCCCCGTAAAGTCGTTCCGCCTTTTCAGTAACAATGAAAACTTAGGCGATTTGTGTTTAAAACTGCACGCCCTTGACAGCTTATACCGCTATCCTGTGCGTTATTTGCTGATTATTGCAGAGCCATCTTCCTTCGGAAGTAGTCTGCCACAAGACGGACCCATGCACGTGATGCCTTCGGAAGTAAGCGGTGAGAGTATGACGAAAATTCAACTAACTTACTTCCAGGCTTTCCTCGACACCCGGTTTTTATTGCCTTATTTGCGCTACCAGCTTACAGGAAGGTATGACCGTAGCATGAAAAACCGCATATCACCATGGTGTCCTACCCGGACGTTATGGGCGAATAATGCCATACTTCATCAGGAAGATACCATTCGTTTGCAGGGCAATC
>CALIIG010000024.1 GCA_938018155.1 uncultured Prevotella sp. | reverse complement strand
GTGAGGACAGGGGCGTAACCTTTTATCGTATAAAGGGTGATGGTGTGAGGACAGGGGCGTAACCTTTTATCGTATAAAGGGTGCCGGCGTGAGGAAGGGGGTGTAAAGCACGCGCGTTTACGTTTGTAACATCTGTATGCCTTTGTGTATTGCAGGCAGGAGGGAGGTATAGAAAGGCGGCCTCATTGCTTGTCGTGTTTGGGAAAATCAGAAAATTGCAGAACAGGACACAGCCTGAAAAAGCCATATCAATATCCTGCAAAGCGGATAAGATATGGCTTAAGATTTAACTTGTGTGCAGGAAATACCCTGCTTCAGCGTTTATCATGTTAAGGCAGACTGATTGTTTTATGCGTGTATAACGTCAGGGAACAGGGTTGCCGTCGATGCTGACCAGTTCTCTTACCCAAAATTCGGCCAAACTGATATTTTGCCCGCGGTACGACTGTGTAACGGCTACCTTCACCATGTGCCCTTTAATGCCACCGCTGTTCAGCTTGGGACGTGCCACCTGATACCAGTGCTGACCGCTGTCGTGCAGCGCATTGATGGTAAGAAGATAGGTCCAGGTGTTGAGCATTGGCTGGTTATAGTCGGCCGCCGAGCCTCCGTCGGCAATGGGTTTAAAGAGGAAAGAGGGGTCGTTTGAAACATAAACCTCGCCGCTTTTGAAGTCCTGGAACGAGCCGGCACGCTGTTTTATGCCTGCTCCCACAATGTTATGGGCTGCCCCGAGGTCAATAACGAACGTGGTTTTGTCGGCATCGCGGTAGCCCTTGAAAGCATGCCACGACATGGTGTGCGCGTAATCGTAGTCGTCACCGTTTACTCCTTTGTAGCTGAAACTGTTGCACGACTGTATCTGCCAGCCCGTATGCCAGTAGGTATTGGGGTTGTTATCGAAGATGGCTGCGATGCCGGCGTTGTCTTCTGAGCCTCCCATGGCGTTGTCGTTATTACAGAACAGCACGCTCCAGGCGTCGCGTTTAATCTCCCTTATGCCGTATTTGGGCACGTCGATAACCACGTACGAGTAGGTGCTGTCGCTCTGCATCTGCTGTCCCATCGACGACGAACCAATCTTCAGAGGCAGCAAATAGGTAACGTTGCTGGTGAGCGTGGCACGGTTTACCGTAAGTGTGGCGTCGGCAGTAAGCTGGCCGGCGGGCAGCCTGAGCGCGTCGAAGCTGTACGAACCTGCCGGCAACAGCGTGTAACTGGTGCTGTGGGCTGCATTGTAATCGGCTACGGCCTGTGCGTTTTGCGCTTGATTGAGCGTACAGGTAATGTTCCATTTGTTTTCGTTACAGTTGCGGATGGTGAGCGGTACCGCCACATCGAGCTTCTTATAATACATGGTTTGGCTGATGTTTTCGTGCTCAAAGCTGATGATTGGGCTTTTAACGTCGATGACATACAGCACGTCGCGCATGCCGGCATTGGCACTATCCTGCGCGTTTACGCTGTTCATGCGCAGTGCCAGCACCCATTTTGTACCGGGATGGGCCTTGACAAGCGGGAAGATGCTTGCGGGCTTGAAGCTCACGGGTACAACAGCCCCTTCCTGATTGCTGGCGAACGTGAGATTGCCGTCGCCGGCAATACTGAACGTTGTGTCGGGAATTACCTTGTATTGAACCCCTCGTTGCGAACCGTATACGCTGTCAACTTCGGTTTGTGAAAGCACTCTTACCCTGAGAGCGGGCGTGCGTGAGGGGTCGCTGCCGGCCTTAATGACGTGCAACGAGTCGGTATGCGTAGCCTCAGTAGTGTTCATGGTGAGTGCGTGTATGCCGTGGTTCTTGATATATGATATCGACTGGTATCCGCCGGGCACGCGGTCTTGCCACGCGAAACTGTCCTTACAGCCCGTCAGTGACAGGCTGCAGAGGAGCAGAAGCAATAAATATGATGTTTTTTTCATTGTGATATTTGTTTACGATTAATAGCCGGGCGACTGCACTAAATTGGGGTCGCTGTAAACCTCTCTGTCGTGAACTGGCAGCAGATACATGCGCGTGGTCCACTGGAAAGGCTGGTCAATGCGCTTCAGTTGGTTGAACTCGGCAAACGACGGGTCGGTTTTTGAAGTGGCATTCAGCCCGTAATACGAGTTCGAATTTAGGTAATCGGGCGCAATCATCCACCTTCGGAGGTCGAAACCACGCTGACACTCGTTCCACAATTCGATGAAACGCTCGTTCCTTATCATATCGGTAAGTGTATTGTCGGGGGTTATATCGGTTTCGATCAACGGCGGAATGCCGGCACGTTCGCGCACCACATTGAGGTCTTCCAAAGCGTCGACGGTACGGCCCAAAGCCGCGTAGCATTCGGCTCTGTCCAGATAAAGTTCGGCCAGACGTATGACGGGGAACGGCACTAAGCGTACGTTGTCGCCGCCATCCTGACGGTATTTGATGTTCGGCTGTACGTATTTGCGGGCCAGGAAGCCTGTAACGCTGTTGTCGCGCTGGTAGCGGGTGGGGTTGTATCCCTGACCGAGCTTGTCGGAACTGCGCATGTTGACCGTCAGTGGATGACCGTCAGAAAGGACCTGTCCGTACACATCGCCGTCAAACGACAGCCATGCGTAGAAGCGTGGCTCGCGATAAGCCATGAGCTTAACCACGTTGGGGTTGGTCTGTCCTGCCGATTTCAGCCAGTCGGTCTGTGGGAAATAGCCCGGGTCGTGAGCGGGAAGTTTGCCGTTCTGCGTATAAAAGTGGGTCATGGTATACCATGTAGGCGACAGCCCTTCCCAACCACCGATGGGTGTTCCGCTGCCATTGAGGGTGACACCGTGGGGTATGCTTACGTAGATAGGGTTCTTGTCGCCGGTGATAATGCCGAAAATGGTTTCGCGGTTACCCTCTTCTTCAGTTGAGCACATGAGGTAACGCATCTGCATAATGTGCTTGCGGGCCATGCTGTCAAGGCCTGGATACGATGGCAAATCAAGGCCGTCGTTCTTGCGCAAAGTCTCAGAGGTGGCAACGTCAAACAGTTTTCGCTGTCCCTTACTTTCAGCAAAGTCTATGGCTTCAGTGCAGGCATCGAGGGCTCGCTGCCATTTTGTGGCATCATATGTGTTGCTGACGAGTTTCTTGTCCCACCCCGGGACGGTGAATTTATCGTTTTTCCATTCGGGATAAGGGAAAGAACCGTTCCACAACGGCGACGCCGCGTATAGCAGCAATCGGGCTTTGAGTGCCTTGCAGGCGGTTGAAGTGGCACGCCCCAACTCGTCTGTGGGGAGCGTTGCAGGCAGTTTTTCGGCAGCCTCATCGTACCATTTGGCGATAGAATCAACGCAAACGTCGTACGGACTGCGGCCCGGAAAGTCGGCCTTGGGCGTGTTGTTCGGGATATATTCCGTCACCAGCGGGATGGGACCATAGGCGCGAAGCAGCTCGTGATGGTAATAAGCGTGGAGGAATTTGCACTCGGCCTTCCAGCGTGTCTTGTCTTCCGGGCTGACGTTCGTGGGGTGCAGTACGTCAATATATTTCAGAAAGATGTTAATTTGCCCTATGGTATTGTATACGTTTACCCAGGGACCGATGTCGTGGTGTGTCGTTGTGGTAACCTGATTATATTGTACGTACTGTTCGTCGTGGGCGTAGATTTGTGGTTCTACCGCCTCATCGTTGCCGCCGAAATAGCGGCACGACCAGTTGCCATAGATGATGGGGATGCCCGCATAGCACGAATAGAGGAAGCCTAATGTGGCGTCACGGTCTTTCATGGTATCTTTAAAGTCGGGCGTTGCCGGCGGAACGACGTCGAGATAATTGCACGAGGTTATTGCAGCCAGCCCTATCACGGCGAGCCATTTGCCTGCCGTGCGTTTCATGTTATAGTGTTTTATCGTAAGCATATCGATTATATTTTAACTTGAATACCTATGTTAAATGTGCGCTGCAGGGGGTAGCTGCTCCACCATATTTCAGGATCCCAGAGCTTAAACGGACTGAAAACTGCAAGGTTATCGCCGCTGAAGAACACGCGGCAGTGCTTAAAGCTGTAACCCATCTCCAGTGTTTTCCAGCGCAAAAAGCTGAAATCGCGCACCCAGTACGAACTGGTAGGCACGTTGTTGGCATCGTCGGCGGCAGCCAATCCCAGCCTTGGGTAGGCGGCTTTCGGGTTGGGATTGCTCTCCGACCAATGGTCATCGGCAATCCATTGCATCACTGTTCGGTTGCCGCTACTGTTTGAATGGAAGGGCTGCATGCCCTGAAGGGCCACGCGTGTTTTTGCCGAGCCGTTGAAAAATACGCTGAAATCGAAGTGCTTCCAATTGAAACTGGCTCCGAATCCATATTGTAAGCGGGGCATAGAACCGTAGTCTGAAATCATCACTTCGTCCAAAGAGGTAATCTTTCCGTCTCCATTCACGTCGCGATACTTAATGTCTCCCACCATCGGTGTGCTGCCAAGGCCGCTCTGATCAGCGTGATTGTTGATTTCTTCCTGCGATGAAAACAGGCCTTCGGCGAGGTAACCGCGGATGTAACTCAGCGGCATTCCCGTCTGGCTCTGCCATACATAGGGATAGTCTGGCTCGTCAACGTAGGTGTATTTGTTCAGGTTGTAGGTAACGTTGCCGCGCAGTTCCATGCTGAAATCCTTGTTCCAGTTGCACCTCCACGTCATCGACGCCTCGAAACCCTTGTTGTCTACCTTGCCCACATTGCTCCAGGGGGTGGCGTTATGGTAGCCTAAGATGTAAGGCCATGAGGCTCTTTTCATCAGGATACGGTCGCGCTTGTTGTTGAAATAGTCAAAAGTGATGTCTATTTGATTCAGTATTCGTGCATCGAAACCCACGTCAAACTCGCGTGCTCTTTCCCAATGAGCGTTGGCAACAGCGTAGCCATTGAAGCCCGCTCCCCTTTTAGTGACGTTGTTTGGCGACTGAAAATACGGGCCGGTTGTGTAGGCAAAGCTGTTCCCTATGTTCACCTGGTTGATGTATAAGAAGTGTTGAGCACCTGCCTCTTCGCCGGTTTCGTCGTTGCCTACAAGGCCGTAGCTGGCGCGAATTTTGAAGAAATCGACATATTTGGCGACGGGTTTCCAGAACTTTTCTCCGCTTATCACCCAGCCTATAGACATGGCAGGGAACAGCTCAAAGCGTTCACCCCTGGCCAATCGCTCCGTACCGTTGTAGCCAAAATTAAGTTCTGCCAGATACCTGTTGTCATAATCGTAGGTAAAACGTCCTGATAAGCCCTGGTTACGATGGGGCAGAACATCGTTCCTGAACTCGCGCATCATGTACATTAACAGCCCGCCGACGGTATGTTTGCCAAACCGACGCTGATAGTTGATGCGGCCATCGAGATAGAATGTGTTGTCAGAGAACCGGGTAATATCCGATTGAGAGATGTAGTCGGTGCCGGTACGCAGCAGCTCTGACGACATTACCGAGGGGTCAGAAGCCTGCCAGCTGCCCGGCGTCAGCGTATAATAATAAGGTGTTATGCCTCGTGTGTAGTAGGTTGCAGCCCACTGTTTCCAGTTGACAAGTGCGGTAAAGTTCAGCCCTTTCGTAATAAAGTCGAGGTTTTGTTCGAGGTTAAGCGAAGTGTTTATCGTCGAAAAGTTGGTTTCTTTATACGATGTAAGCATTCGCGCATAAGGGTTGGTGTAGAGCCTGCTGTCCGACATGATGGCGTTTCCAAAGCGTACATGTGCGTCGCCTGCTTCGGCAGGGTAGGTTGCCGGGAACGTAACGGGATCGTTTTGCCATGTATCCCACAGCAGCGATGAGGAAGAAGCGTCGGGCCCTTTCTCGTTACCGATCTGTGCATTCATGCGCAGTCCCAGCCGCGTTGTGGCGGTAAGGTCGTACATAATGTTGTTTTGGAAGACGTATTCCCAGTGATTATAGTTGTTGTCGAAATAAGGATTGTGGCGCGTATCCATCAGTCCTGAGTCGTGATTGGCCTGCAGGCTCATATAGTAGGTTACGCGACTTCCGCCTCCGCTCACGTTAAGGTTTGTGCGCTGGTTGCTTGTTCCCTTTCTGAAAAGCAGGTCGTACCAGTTTACATCAGGGTAAACGTACGGGTTGATACCGCTTTTTGTATACTCGATGGCTTCGTCTGAGTATTTCGGTGTTGCCGTAGGGTGGCGCGTCAGCAAGGCTTCGTTGTAGAGCTTCATGTAGGTAGCACCGTCCACATATTTAATACGGTGCACGGGTTTATTATACGAAGCCTCAGCCGTTACGTTGATAACGGTCTTCGTATTCTTGTCACCAGTTTTCGTGGTTACGAGCATCACGCCGTTGGCTCCGCGTGCACCATAGATGGCAGTAGCCGATGCATCCTTGAGGATTGTGAAGCTTTCGATGGTCTCCGGCGGCAGACGGTTCAGGTCATCAGATGATATTTCGATGCCGTCGAGCAAAATAAGCGGCTCGGTCCGCCCGCCGAAGGTTGATATACCGCGTATGTAAAACTGGCTCTTTGCGCCGGGTTCGCCGCTCGATGCCTTGGCAATGATACCGGCCATCTTGCCTGCAAGGTTGTTCGTAAGGCTTGAACTGGGGGCGTATAACGAGTTTCCCTTGATAGTAGTAATGGCTCCTGTTACCGAGATTTTGCGCTGCGTGCCCGCGCCTACCACAACAACCTCGCCTATCTGGTCGTCTGCAGCCTGCAGCTTAATGTTCATTACGGCCATGTCGCCCGCTTGTATTTTACGCGTTTTATAGCCTATGTACGACACCTGAAGCTCGTCGCCTGCCGAGATATTGGGCAGTTCGAAATCGCCGTCTATCCCTGTTGTAACGCCCGCGCCGTCGTTGCCAATGCGCACCGTTGCGCCAATGAGCAGCTCTCCGGTGGCTTCGTCGCTCACCGTTCCTTTGAGAACATGCCCCGCCGCCGACTTTTTTCGTGGCTGCTGAGCGGGTGCCGGCGGCGTGTTTGTTTTCTTTTTTGTCACGATAATGTGCCTGCCGCTGAAGGTATAAGCAAGCTCCGGGCCGGTGATTTTGTTGAGAACGTCGCGCAATGCCGTCCCCTCCTTCCTTACACTAATCTGCCGTTTGAGGTCGACAAGGTCGCCGGCGAAGTCGACAGAGTAGTCAGACTGCTTCCGGATTTGTTCTATTGCCGTCCCGATACTTACCTTGCTCTGGCTGAATGTAATGGTCTGGGCCTGCAGAAACAGGGGCAGAGCCACCACCAGCATGAGCATAAGCCTGCGCCGCCACGACGGTTTTGCATGGGCTTTGCATTTTGGATAGAATAGGTTTTCTTTCATTTTTGATGTTTATAGTTTAGGTTTGGGTATTTCCTTATGCTTTTTAGGTGTAGAATGTGCATTATTTTGGCGCGAGCCATACGGTGTTTCCCCTGGCATGACAGTGCATATTGCCCATGCCGGCAAGCAGCGAAAGCACCTCGCCTATGGTTTCGTTGCCGTTGAACTGCACGGTAAAGGTCTGGTCCATAGCCAGCCGGGGCGAAACCACGATGTTGATATTGTATTTGTGTTTCAGGTCGGTCACGATGTCTTCCAGGCGGCTTTTGTTAAACACAAGCGAGCCTTTTGTCCACGCCGTAGCCTGTAACGTATCGGCATAAGCCACTGAAATTTCGCCCGTTTGCGCCGAACAAACGGCCTGCTGCCCTGCCGTGAGGTTCACGTTGCGGCCCCGGCCCCGGACGTTTATTTTTACCTCGCCCGCGCTCACCGTGGCAACAACCTCTCCACGGCTAAGGGTTTTAACATTGAAACGCGTGCCCACGTCTTCAATACACACGCTTCCCGCCCTTACCACAAAGGGTTTTTCGGCATTGTGAACAACGTTAAACACGGCTTCGCCCTGCAAAAACACCGTGCGTTTGCCGCCTGTGCTCTGCCGCGGATAGCGCAATTCGGCACCCGCGTTAAGCGTTACCGCGGTACCGTCGTATAATATAAGGTGTATGTTTTTGCCGTTCGGAACGTGGCAAACGGCCATCCCGGCCCCGTCCTTACTGTCGCCTCCCGTTACCATCCAAATGCCGGTGCCTGCCGTGGCAACAATAATTATCGCGGCTGCATATTTCAACAGTCTGCCGGTGATGTGCTTACCGTTACCGCCTGCCCGTGCTGCCTTCTGCCTTACGCGTTGCAGAGCCTCGCGGGTTGTGGTGTCGGCACTGGCCGGCAGCGTATTCCAAACGTGGCGTAAGGCCTCATTTTTCTCCTTCTGATGCGAATGAAAGGCCAGCCAGCGACGTGCCATGTGCTCCTGCTTTTCGGGCAAAAGGCGGTCGAAATAACAACGAACAATTTGAAAAACTGATTTCTTTCCCATGTTACGACAGGTTTAAGCCAGATGTTTTCAGGTCTTTATACAGGAAAGAGTAATGGGAAAGGTAATTTACTTAGTTAAATAATATTAATAAACAAAGGGCTGTCAGTGCCTGTTTCAGCTCGGCAACGGCCGTATAAATATGGCTTTCAACGGTACGTTTTGACAGGTTCAGCCTTTCGGCTATTTCGTCGTTGGTAAGCCCTTCGGCCCTGCTCATCATAAAAACGCGCCGTCGCTGTTCGGGCATCCGGCTTATAGCGTTGTTGATAAATGCCAGAAGCTCGCGCTCCAACAGCTCTTCTTCGGGCAC
The DNA here is from genome assembly GCA_938018155.1 of uncultured Prevotella sp. Classification (GTDB taxonomy): domain Bacteria; phylum Bacteroidota; class Bacteroidia; order Bacteroidales; family Bacteroidaceae; genus Prevotella. The sequence goes on along the minus strand of CALIIG010000024.1, from coordinate 16,111 downwards.
GGTGCTGCCGCCGGCACAGTTGTACAGGCTTTCAACGGGACGTATTTTCTCGCGTTTCCGCAGCCAGGCCAGCGCACTGTTGCGCGAGGCAATGAAAAGATAGTTGTTGATATTGCGCATGTTTTCGACCGTCATTTTGCCCTCAAGTATTTTCAAAAACACGTCCTGGGCCATACTTTCGGCCTCGTTGCGGTCGTGAATAATACCGTCGATAAAAGCCGTTACCTTTGGATAATATTGCAGAAAAAGGCGGTCGAATTGTATATTGCTGATTATTTTCGCTGGCATTACCGTAACAGAGACTTGTGTTGTGCTCTGTATTTAGTTTTTGTTGTTTTTAAAAAAACTTAATGATACAAAGATAATCAAAAAAGGCGACAGAAAGAAAAATGTACATTTTATTTTCATATCGCATGGGTTGCCGCGCGGTATGGCAGCTTGTATTTGTCATGATAACGGCTTGTTTTTATCGGGGTAGCAGCCTGTATTTATGGGTATGGTAAGTTGTATTTATCGTTATAAAAGGTTGTTTCTGGCAGTGGGGCAGCGCAATCCCCGCCTTGTTGTTTTCACTGCGCGCTGCCCCTGTTGCAGGTTTGCAACGCAAAATGGCTTCGTTGCCGGCGCACTCCCGGCCCCTCTGCATCCATCACCTTCCGCCGTTTCACCTTTTTGCTCATCGTTCGGCGGCCGTCGGCAGCGTTGCTGACGGCCGTCACACCCGTCGTACGACGGCCGCCGTACGCGCTGCTGACGGCCGCCGTATGATGACCTTTTGTGCGTAAGGCTGCAAACAACAGGCCGGCGGGTGCCCGCCGTTTGGAAATGATGCCACAGAGAAAAGCATGCAAACCGCCGGGCGCGACGTGCCGGAAGAGAAGCCACACCGCTGATAACCGGTAAGTTACGCATTATATATATTGACATTCATAGCCCGTGTGGCGTTTGTCAGGGCATGAAAAAGAAATGCGGAGACGCCCAGCACAGGGGATCTCCGCATGTGTTTATACATTATTTAGAGATATGCAGGCGGTATGAAAACAATATGCCACCTGCCTGGCGGTTGCCTCACGGCAGCGTTTTTTATATTTTATGGGGTTGTAACCATTATTTCCAGCCCGGGTTTTGCTTTAGTTTTTTGTTCAGCAAAATGGCCGAAGCGGGTATTGGATACAGGTATTGGCGGCCGTCGGCATACCATACACGGCGCAGCTGTGGCTGGTCGTCCTGCCACGTCAGCGTGCCATGGTTGCCCCCGGTAAGGGCTGAACCTTTGCCCGCGCCAACCTCAATGGCAGCACATCCTGCCGGAACGGTGGGCTTTGTACCGTGGTAGAACAGCACGTCGGCGGTGCCGTCGCCGTCCAAATCCATCGGCGTGTTGAGGGCTGGAACATACATTCCGTCCCACCTTTTGGCCATCAGCCAGCCCTCTTTCCATCGTTTTATATCGTTGAAACGGAAGCCTTCGAGGGCCAGTTCGCAGCTGCGCTCGCGGCGAACCTCAAGTATTACGGGCGAGGTTACGTCGGGGAAGTAGGTTTGTTGCAGGTAATTGTCGACCGTTACAGGCAGCGATGTAAGGCCGCCCGTGATGCCGGCGCGTGCACGTAACGCCCCAATGGTGCGGCTCCAGTCGGCTGCAGTAAGCGTCCCCAGCTCGGCTTTTGCCTCGGCATAGTTCAGCAACACCTCGGCATAACGGAATATAGGTATATTCTGCTTGCTGTTATGTCCGTTATCGGCCGATGTACGGTCAACGCAATACTTGATGGGCTGGTAGCCCGTATAGGTGTATCCGGCAAAGTTTGGTGCCGCAGGCTTGCCGTCGCGCTTGTATCCGGGCGTGCGGATAAGCTGCGAAAGGCGTAGGTCGCGGCCCTGAAACTCCTGGCTGAAAAGCTGTGTTTCGTACCCCGCGGTATCGGTATAGGGCGTGCCGTCAAGCTTTAAAAAGGTGTTGATAAAGGTGCGTGTCAGGCTGAAACGGTCGCCAAAGGTGCTCGATGTCCACCACCAGTTGGCACAACCCATCTTATTTAGTGCCTCGCTGGAAACGGCAGCGAGCATGGTTTCCTGTGTAATGGGCTTCTCTGCAATAAATAAGGCACGTTGCGAAAGGGCGGCACCGTCGGCCGTGTAAAGCGAATATGGGCCGTGATTCATGACATAAGCGGCAGCGTCGGCAGCCTGTTGGAGCAACTGCGGTGCCGTAGCGGTCAGGCCTAACTCGGTATGATACTTGCGGTAAGTGCCCTCAAAGAGGCACAGGCGCGATTTAAAGAGGTAGGGAATCCATCGGGTTATCATCGTGCCGCTGGCGTCGGCGGTGCGCGTAATGTGTGTGCAGGCGAAGTCGAGGTCGGCTATCATCTTGTCAACAACGACGGTACGACTGTCGCGTGGCTGGTAAAGCATCGAGTCGGTCTCGGCCAGAGGCTTGTCAATCCATGGCACATCGCCGAAGCGCGTAAGCATATTGTAATAGAAATAAGCGCGGAAAAAGCGTGCCAGACCAATGTAATTGTCTTTCACTTCGGCCGACAGCTGCGGACTTGTACAGTTGGCAATGAAATAGTTGATGTTGCGAAGTGTGGCCCAATCGTCTTTACTCCAGCCCGAAGATGATTCAGAAGTGTATGCGCCATCGCGCAAAAAGAGGTCGGGTGTCGACACAGGGCCGTAGTCACTCATGTTATCTTGTTTGAACCCGTTGTCGCGACGGGGCAGCGAATTGTAAAAGGAGAGGGTGTAAGTATCCAGTCCACTCGCGTTGTTAAAGATGGCATCCTTGTCGGCTTGTGCCTGCGGCGACTCGTCGAGAGAGCACGAAGCCAGGCACATGGCAGCACAGCAGAGAGCCCATTTAATGATATTTCGTTTCATAATTAATCGTATCTGTAAACTGTGTAAATTAAAAAGGTGATTAGAACGTAACAGAAAGTCCGAAACTTATGCTCTTCATCTGCGGATAATTTAGTCCGTCACCGTAATTAATAGTGGTGAGATCGGGGTCAGAACCCGAAATGTTGGTCACGTCAATATCGTGTGTACGCTTGTAAAGCGGCGAGTAACACCATATGTTTTCTGCCGAAATATACACGCTTGCACGCTGCATATGCGCCTTGCCAACGATGTTTTTGGGCAGGTTGTAGCCAATCTGGAGGTTCTTTAAACGTATGTAAGCCACGTTCTGCAGATAGCGCGTCTGGGGCACTTGCAACTCAGCGTTCTTGCTTAAAGCTGAATAACCCACGTTCCTTGGGAGGTAAGCATCGGGGTTATTCTCCGTCCACTCGTTGCCTACGTGCCATTTCGGATACTGGTTATAAGGGCGGTTGTACTGCCCCCAGAAAATACTCTCGCTGCTTGGATACCAGTTTTGTTTGCCCACGCCCTGGAAAAAGGCCGAGCAATACAGGTTGTTCCAGTCGGCACTGAGGTTTAAACTGAACGTGTAACGTGGCAAAGCGTTGCCAATTACTTTCCTGTCGCCGCTGTCTCCGGCGCGGTTATTGCCGTAGGTTATTTTCTTGTCGCCGTTCAAATCTTTGAATTTGATGTCGCCCGGCTGCCATATATTATTCTGCCCCGAGCGCAATTGCAGCTGCGAAGGCGAGCTGTTGATGTCGGCCTGGTCCTTAAAAAGTCCCTCGGTTACATAGCCCCATATCTCGCCTAAGCGTTCACCGACGTAGTAATCGCTAAGGTTTTTCTCGGCGTTATTGTACTTGTCGATAACCGAATAGCTGTCGGCCAGCGTGCCATGCAAGCGGTAATTGAACGGTTTGCCGCCCAAATTGAACCTGTCGGCCCATGTTATCGACAGCTCCCAGCCTCGTGTTGTCATGTCGGCATAATTGCCTTTTGGCGAGTCTGCGCCAAAAACCTGCGGCAGAGTCTTGCCTACGGTGTACATGTCCTTGGTTTTACGCCAGTAGTAATCGGCCGAAAACATCAGGCGGTCATTGAACATGTTGAAGTCGAGACCGATGTCAGTAGTCGTAGCCCGTTCCCATGTCAGTCCGGCCGGACGCACTGCAGGTGCACTGGTATAGGTGTTGACGGCTCCGTTTATCACCCTGTCCTGAGCCTGAAGTTTGAATATTTCGAGATAGGCATAAGGGTCGACGTTACCGTTTCCAAGCGAACCGTACGATGCACGAAGCTTTAAATTCGACATCAAACTCTTGTCAACCGTCCACCATGGCTCTTCGGTTACGCGCCAACCGGCTGATAACGATGGGAAGAAACCCCACTGCTGATGTGACGGAAACTTCGAAGAGCCGTCATAACGACCGTTAAATTCCAGCAGATAACGGTCGGAAAAGCCGTAGTTTATGCGGAAAAATCCACCGCAAATCTTCCACTTATAATACCCGCCCGACGTAATAATGCCGTCGCCCAAAGCCATGTTTATGTTCTTCGCATCGGGGTAGAGCAAACCGTTTCGTTGTGTGGTTATCGACTTATACGTTTGTTCTTCATAGTTCCAACCGGCCATTCCCTTGAAATAATGTTTCCCCCAGATGCGCTCATAATCGCCATAAAGGTTCGTGGCCATGTAATTATTGCGGTCGTTTTTCACCGTATAGTCGTTGAATTGCGTGCCTAACCACATGGTTTTTCCCTCGTAAATTTCGTAGGGAACAGGTACGCGTCGCCGGGCGGTTTCGTTGTCACGGCTCCGGAATGTAAAGTCGCCCCTCACGTGTAAAGCCTTATTAAGGAAAGTGGCTACGAAGCTGGTTGTGTTGCGTATTTGCCTGTTGTCGAGGTCGCGGCCGTTTTTTCCGTACACCATATCGCCCAAACTGTAGGCCGCCGAGTAAGTAAGCGAGCCATTGGGATTGAATATTGGCGCCGCGGGATGACCCTCATCTTCAATGTTTCGCCATATACCGCCACCCTCTCCAACGTTTTCAGGGTTGTGGTAACTGAACTTACCGTACTCGAAATTGTTCTCAATCCTTAGCCATGGAAAAAGCAGAAGCGAGTTCTTTGCGCGCAAATTGTAGTTCCGGAACTTGTCAGTGTTGTGTTTAAACAGTCCGTCATACTGATAGAAACGGCCTGAAAGCAGGAACGTTGTCTTGTCATTTCCCCCCTGAACAGCCACATTATGCGTTTGTGCAATGGTTGATTTCTTGTACAATTCGCCTATCCAGTCGGTACTTGCAAAGTATTGATAGCTCCCGTTGGGCTGCACAACGGTGTTGGGATAGGGTTGTCCCGAATCGTGAAGCTGCTTGAATTTGTCGAGCCAGTCGGTAGTAAACCATTGCGTTTTGTTAATGCTCGCGGGTGCACTGCCGCGCGAACCATAATAGGCCTTGTAGAAATGCTCGGCCCAGATGTACCCGTCGGTCACGAAATCGGGCAGTGTTGCCGGCGACTGTACAGCCAGATTACCCGAATATGTAATGCTTGCGTGTTGCTTTTCGGGCTGTTTTGTGGTGATAAGAACAACGCCAAATGAGCCTCGTGCGCCATAGATGGCTGCCGAAGCAGCGTCTTTAAGCACCGACACGCTTTCAATATCGCCCGGATTCAGCATCGAGGGGTCGCCCTCAACACCGTCAATAAGCACCAGTGCACTGCCGCCCTGGCCTATCGATGCCTTGCCTCTTACCTGATAAGTAGCACCTCGTGTAGGCTTGCCGTCGGTAATATCGAGTTGCAAATTGGGAATAGCCCCCTGGAGCATCTGGGTTGCATTGGCTGCCGGACGGTCCTTAAACACGTCGCTTGTAACCTGTTCGACGGCACCTGTCAGGTTTACTTTCTTCTGCGTTCCGTAGCCAACTACCACCACTTCGTTCAGTTCCTTGTTGTCTTCCTGCAACGTAATGTTCATGTTGGCATCGGCTTTCACTTCCTTTGGTGCATAGCCAACATAGGTAATTTCGAGCATGGCACCCGGCGTTGCCTCAATGGTGAACCGCCCTTCCATGTCAGTAATAGTTCCCGATGCGCCTTTGCCCTTCACCTTTACCGTAGCACCGATGATGGGTTCGCCCTGCGAATCGTGAATAACGCCACTTATGCGTCGGGAGGCCTGCTGCGTGACGCTGGTTCCCTGCTGATGGGGAAGCGTCGCAAAGGCATTGCCCCCAAGCCCGCACGACAGCAGTATTGTCGTGGCTAACAAAGCATTCCTTTTTGTGTTCATAGTTTTTTAATTAGACAGATTGATTTTATTACAGGTTGATAAAACTTGTCAAAGAGTGGAGATTCCGGTACCGGTGGTCGTCGAAAAGCGGACATGGACAGGCCGCAACCGGTCAAAAAGGTTTACAAGATTGTTGGTTGCAAAAATAAATATAATTTGGTAAAATAAACATCACGCCCTTTGTTTTTAACAGATGTTGCGAGGATTTAACAATCGTTCCGATAGTATTCTGCTGTATACAAAACCTTGTTCTGTATGCCGGGCAGGGAAAGGCGGAAGGCCTGATGGTATTGGGGAAGGAGAATAATGGCGGTATGGTTCGCCAATTCCGGCCGGAATATGATTACACAGTGCCGTGCACGGCATATAAGATAACCGTATGCCTTGTTGTCCGACGGCCGTCGGCAGCGTTGCTGACGGCCGTCACACCCATCGTTCGACGGCCGCCGTACGCGCTGCTGACGGCCGTCGAACGATGACGATATGGGCATAAAGATGACGGCAAAAGGCCGGCTTGCCGAATGCAGTATGGCGTAAACGGTTTATAATCAGGGTATAATACGAATACGGAACTTGCCCCAAGAAAAAACAAGACGAGGCTTTGGGGGCATGAAATGTGTTTGAAAATAGTATTGACAGAGGTCTTGGGCGGCGACGGAATAGGGAGAACAAGGGCGTTTGTACATCATAAACCCGTTTCACGACCAGCGTGAAACTGCCTTTAATTCTTTAATTTTTTAATTCTTTACTTCTTGTCTCTGCCTTCCTGCTCTTTATTTTTTTTACCCTTTTACGTTTAAACCCTGCCTTAAATTCTTTGTTTTTTTATTTTTTTACTTCTAAATTCTTTTCTCCAATTCGTCAACGGCCGAGGAAATATCCGATGCAAAGCCAGAGTGGGTAAATAGGAAACCCTCGCGGCCATGGGCAATTTCGTGGTATAATTCGGGGTTCATGCTGCGGGCGTAATCGCTGATGGCATATTCAATATCGTCTTTCTGACGGCTGTTTGTTGATTGCGAATAGATGCGCCACTTCTGGTGAAAGAAGGCGTATGCCTCCTGAATGCTGTCTTTTGTAACCATAACAAGTTGTTTTTTCTGATAGGAAAGCAGCAAAAAGTGTGCACAAAAACATAAAGTCGACAAAAAAAAGAATTTGCAATGGCTTCGGCAGCGTGTGAGCATAAAATAGCTTAACTTTGCAAACGGTTGGGGAATATCGTGCTTCCTGAGCAATAACGGGAGCGTTTTGCCATGCCTGCAAAGGAGCATGAAGAACGCTGTTTCCGCATGTTTTTTCAATAATCAGCTTTCGTGATGAACGTAAAAGTGAAGGGATTTGCCGCCGGTGTGCTGGCGGCTGTGTTCTACGGTACGAACCCTTTGGGCTCACTGCCGCTGTATGCTGACGGCATTACGCCCGGCAATGTGCTGTTTTACCGGTATGGTTTGGCTGCATTGTGCTTTGCATTGTGGCTTCTGGCCCGCGGGCAATCGCTTAAAATAGGGTGGGGCTATGCCATCAAGTTTGCCGTTCTGGGCAGTTTGTTTGCGCTGTCGTCAATAACGTTGTACGTCAGTTTCAAATATATGAGTGCGGGAATAGCCTCAACCATCCTCTTCTCATACCCCATTATGACGGCCCTGCTGATGGTGATGTTTTTTCATGAACGACTTACGCTCACTACCGTGGCATCGATAACGCTGGCCGTTACGGGCATCGGCCTGTTGTATCATGGCGGTGGTGACGACGGCGGAAGGGTGAGCACGGCCGGCATGATGCTCGTATTGATGTCGTCGTTGCTTTATGCCCTGTATATTGTTTACGTGAAACAGTTCCGCGCTGACATCGGTGTGGTGAAGTTTACCTTTTGGGTAGTAGCCTTCGGATGGGTGGCCATTATGGGCTATATGGCTGTGGCGCGCGAGCCTTTGCAGCTTCTTCATACGGGCAGGCAATGGTTATGGGCTGTACAACTGGCACTTTTGCCCACGGTGCTGTCGCTGTTTCTTATTAATGTGGCTATTAAAAGCATTGGCAGTACGCCCACGGCCATTCTCGGAGCCTTTGAGCCTGTTACGGCCGTTGTTATCAGCTGCCTGTGCTTTGGCGAAGCCTTCACGCTGCGTTTGTGCTGTGGTATTGTGCTTATTCTGGCAGCCGTTATCCTGATTATTGTCAGAAAATCGCCGCAATAGTATTTTCGTGTATCAGCAATAACAGCGTAAGGGCGTGTGAAAAGTATGTAAACCGTGGCGTAATAACGTTTTCAGGTATTCGCAATAACAGCATAAAACGGTAAATTCCCTGCCGCCGGCCTTGTTGTTTAGCCGGCAGCAGGGGATTTGTTATGGAGGGTATGTGCGCGCCGCCCCGCCGTTTCGACCATATGCCCACGGGCTGATGGGCGGCACGCACGGGTGTATTATCTCAGGTATCCTTCGTATTCGGCATCGGTTTCACAGTCCCACCACACGGGCATACTCCAGATATCTACTTCTTCGCAGTGCGGATTGACAGCCTTTGCATTGGTTTCATTGTATGAGAGTTCGAGCGTTCCCGGAAGCCTCCAGCGGCGCGGCCAGTAGCGAACATCGGTTTTTGACGTGCCCGTCAGCTTGTCCTGACCGGTGAACATCGGGCTGCGGTCAAAGTCAGGATATACTACACCAAAGCTCCCTATGTTGCCGGCACTGTAGTTAAAGCGGCGCATGTCGTTCCAATTCTCCAGACTGACTCCCATGGCTACATACTTTTGCAGCATGATGTCGCGCATGGTGAGGTTGGCTGCGCTTTGGCAAACTGCCGCGCTGGCAAGGTAATTGGTGATGTCGGCCGTGTTCATCGGCATCATATCAGGGTTGTTATATCCTTCGCCTTGCCAGGTATTGAGCTTCTTCTGCATATAATCGAGGTTGGCCTTTATGCCGGCTTTGTAGGCAGCCAGTGCCCCGGCCTTGTCGCCCTTGCGGAACAATACTTCGGCCTTGATGAAGCAAGCCTCGTGGAAGGTCATCATTTCGAAGTCGGAAACAGGACGTAACTGGAACGAACCTGTGGAGAAAATAACCCCTGCTTTGTACGCATCGGCCGAGGCATACCAGTACATATTTTTGGCGTCGTCCTTCTGACCCGTCTGCCCCGTAAGCGTAGAGCACGAGCGCATATTGACGTAAGCCGTGTCGCCGGCGAGGACATAGTTGCCGCTGTTCACGTAAACGGAACCGGCTTTGTAGGTTACACTAACCTTGTCGCCGCTTACGGTTACGGCGTGCAACGGCGTCATGTCGGCCACAAACTGCGCGCGTTTGGCGGCGTCGGTGATGGTATAATCCTTCGTTACGTCAGCAACGGCGTAGGTTGGAGTGGCTATTGACGCAGCCCCGCCGGCCCTCAGACGTTCGGCATTATAGTGTGAATCGACAGGCTTTGAACGCTTCCATGTGAACGTTGACACCGTACCGCTGCTGAGTTTTACGTCTGACATGATGGCCGGTACAATTTTGGTGAAGCGCGGATCTTCAATACCCGCCCCCCTCATATTGGTGAGAAGGTTGTAAAGATAAGCTGAAACGCGCTGGTTTGAGCCGTATCCGGCATAGTTCCAGTTGCCGTTTGTCTGTACGGGGTCGCCGTAGAGATAGTCGGTTACGTCACCAACGGCGTTGTAACAGGGTAACAGACTGTTGTCGTCGATGCTCTGCGGGCCATGCGACAAGCATTGCAGAATTTCATCAGGATTAAACAAATCGCTCTTCTTCGAGAGCTTAAGCAGATAGCGTGCTTTCAGTCCGTAGCACATTTTCAGCCATTTGCTCACGTTGCCACCGTTCAGCATGTCGCCGTTTGCCAGCGGTGTGGCGGTGGGTCCCTGTGTTCTTCCGAACAGCTCAATGGCCTCGTCGAGCTCCGCCATAATGCCATTGTATATGGTTTTACCGTCATCATACTTGGGAACGGGGGAAGAACCGAGTGCATCGGTAAACGGTATTTCTCCGTAAAGGTCGAGCATTTCCATAAAGCCGAGGGCGTAATAAACATCGGCTGCCGCCATATAGTGGAAGGCTCCTTCTTCTTTGGCCTTTTCGTAAAGGTCGTTGAGGTTCGATGCCGATTCAACAAACCAGGTCTGGTAAGGTGCGGTAGTAAGACTGTTGGCGAGGTTCCAGGTGGTAGTGCACGTGTTTACTGACCCGCTGTTGCTGTAGAGCCATCCGGCGATTGCCGCCGTACGGAAGTTGGTCATGCCCGCTGAATACATGTACATGCGCTGTAACCATGGCAGGCGGTTGCTGACAAGCAGACTCTTATTGTTCGGATTGTCGGGATCAGTATTGACATCAAGCCAGTCGGAACAAGCGGTAAGGCCTGCTGCTATCATGCATCCCAGAGCTATCTTTGATAATATTCTTTTCATGATGAAATAGTTTTTTCGTGGATTTTAGAAAGAAACGTTAACGCCAAAAGTAATGCTTCGCACCGAGGGCACGCTGCAATAGTCGATGCCTGTTGCGCCGGAGCCTCCGGTTCCACCGGCTGTACTAACCTCGGGATCCATGCCTTTGTAATTGGTTATGGTAAAGAGGTTCTGGCCTGTAAGGTTTACAGAGAGGCGCTTGACGATATTCTGGCGACTGATGAGACGCGTAAGGTCGTAGGTTAATGAGATGGAACGCAGTTTCAACCAGTTTACTTTCTGTATGAAATTGTACGACTGGTTGGCGTAATTGCTCCAGTAACGCTGTATCATAGCCTTGCCGTCATAGGTGGTGCTGCCAAAGGTGTAACTCTGGGAAGCCTCATAAGTTTGGTTGTAATCGGTAGTAGAGATGGGCTTTCCGTTGCTGTCGAACGTTTGAATAACGCCTGTAACAGTTGCCTTTTCACGGTTGTTTTCGGTAGTGAGCGGGCTTAAGCCGTTGTTAACCATATACTGAGACGTGCCGTTAAAGACGTCACCGCCCAGACGAAAGTCGAGTAAGAACGATAAAGAAAGGTCTTTATACGTGAGCGTATTGGCGAAACCACCTATCAATTTCGGCTCGCGGTTTCCCACAACATCGTTTCCAGAGTTATGGATTTTGTAAAGACCGGTGTTAGGATCAACCAGATAGCGGCCGCCGATAATCTCTTTTCCATCGGCGTCGTGCTCGTATTCGTAGCGCGTTCCTACCATGGCCATGAAGTTTCCACCGTTGGGAACCGAAGCCGATTTGATGCTGCCGAACTGTGCATCCGTCGGATAGAACATGCCTACACCATCTAAGAACTTGCCCAGCGTGCCGCGGTTATACGAGAAATTCAACGCCATATCCCAGCGAAAATCCTTTTTAACTACGGGCTTGCCGGTGATGGAAATTTCCATTCCCTTGTTAATTACCGAGCCTGAATTGATGGATGACAGAATGTAACCGTTGGCATTGCTCAGTCGGGGTTGTGCAATCTGGTTCTTTGTAGAGCTGTGATAGTAGGTCCAATCGAAGCCAATCCGGTTATTTAAGAACCTCATTTCGAGTCCAATCTCCCATGCTGTCTGAATCTCAGGCTTTAAATAGGCATTGCCTGCTGTATATTGATTACCCACGCCTATGAAGTTACCGTATATCATTGGCGGCGTAACGTAGGTGAGTGTAGCGTATGGATCGGCGTCCTTGCCAACCTTAGCCCACGACGCGCGCACCTTTCCGTAGGATACAGGACAGTTTTTTGGCAACAGCTCTGAGAAGAGGAAAGAGCCGCTTACTGATGGATAGAAGTAAGAACGCTCATTGACTGGCAGTGTCGATGACCAGTCGTTTCGGCCCGTTACCGTAAGATAAGCCATGTTTTTATAGCTTACACCATACTCGCCATAAAGACCAACGAGACGCTTGCGGCTTGTACCGTCCTTGAAAAACTGGTTGGTTTTGGCAATGTTATTGAAGCTGACGGTGCCCGCTGTAATAAAATTGTATCCCCAATGAGTCTGATTCATGCGCTTCGTACTTTCGGCAGTTGTTCCCATCATGAGGTGCATGTCGAAGTCGCCAAAGCGTTTATGGAAGTTGCTCATGAAGTTAGTCGACCAGTATTCATACCTGAAGTCGCTCTTTGCCAGACGTCCGTTCTGGTACATTTCGCTTACTACCGAGCCCGGTGCAATGTAAGTGTAGGCGTCAGTAGTGTAGTTATCATAGCCCAAACGTCCGGTAACATCCCACCACGACGTAATATCGTAATGAAGACTTAAGCCTCCGGTGAATCGCTCTGTTTTGTCTTTCATCTTGTCGCGGTTCAGAATCCAGTAAGGATTCTCCATGTCATCCGCCAGCTCCCAGATGCCATCGAAAAGGCGATACTTCGTACCGTTCTCGTTTTCGTAGTGGCTCATGTCCTCGGTTAGCGGCCATGAGTAGAGCGCATTCATCGTACCGGTGCCGCCGCTACCCCATAATCCGCTCGAGGTTAGCGTTTTATTTGTCTTGGCTATTGAATAGGTAACATTGGCCCCAATGGTTAATTTATCGTATCTTTGTTCGCCATTGAAGCGCACAGTAGTCTTGTCATAGCCTGTCTTTCTGACGATACCTTCCTGGTTAAAGTTCGATAACGAGAGATAAAAACTATTGTTCTTTGAACCGCCTGACACCGAAACGTTGTTGTCAAATATACGTCCGCTCTGGAAGAAATCGCCGATATTGTCGTACAATTTTTCCGTTCCGTCGTAGGCTTTACCCCACGAATTGTAGGTCTGATCGCTGAAAACGCCGTTCGTACTGTACGCACCGCGTCCGAAAATCTTTTGTGCTTCGGGCAGCTTTGTATGGAAAGAGGTGCTCACTTTGCCCGTGTAGTCAATGCGGGTAGAGCCTGCTTCACCCTTCTTTGTGGTGATAATGATAGCACCATCGGCCGCACGCGAACCGTAAAGAGCCGCTGCAGCCGCACCCTTCAGCACGGAAATATCGGCAATATCTTCAGGATTGATGTCCATTGCACGGTTCGAAAACGTGGTGTTATTGCGCGTCATGCCATCCGTTCCCGAGTTACCCGTCACCTGAGTAGAGTTATCATAGATGACGCCATCGACGACAAAGAGCGGCTGATTGCTTCTGCCTTCGGCCGTTGAATTGGCTCCACGCATGACGATTGTGGCACCCGCACCGGCCGCTCCCGAGCTTTGCGTAATGTTTAACCCCGGTACTTTGCCGGCCAGTGAGTTGATAACGTTGGTGTTTTTGTTCTTTAAGATTTCGGCTGAATTAAGTTCTGTCACTGCGTAACCGAGGGCTTTCTTCTCCTTTTTAATACCCATAGCCGTTACGACTACTTCGCCGGTGGTGTGCTCATCTTCGCTAATGGTAATGTTATAAGTGCCTCCTTTGCCCACGTTGATGGTGCGCGGTGCGAAGCCTACATACGTTACCTCGAGCTGTGAACCTGCCGGAGCATTGATGGTGTAATTGCCGTTGGCATCGGTTACGGTAACAATTTTCGTACCTTTCACCGTTACGGTAGCACCGATTACAGGCTCGCCGCCGGTGTCGGTAACCTTACCGGTAACCTTCTTTGCCTGCTGTTGTGCAGCATAAGTGCTTGTAAGGGTAGGAGATGCCTGAACAGGCGTCCCGCCACTCAGCAGTAGAGTGGCCAGCACGACGGTGGCACATAGCCTGACGGTCATGCTTTTTTCAGAGAGGTTTTCATTCATAGTTATTGGGTTTATGATATAAAAAGATTTTCGGTTCGAGGCATACTGTGCCTGTCTATACTATTATTATAAGGCGGGTAAGCGGTAGAAGTAAAGAGAACGCATCCTGCTGTACAGCCTGTTGTTTTGTTGTGCCTTGAAAATTCTGCCTGCTGTGTGGCTGTCCTGCATCAGGCAGGGTACGCCTTACTTTAATATTGCCCCGGCCACGGCATTCGCAACCAGCGCGCGAAGACGCACTACATTGCCCTTGTCAACGGGGTGGACGCAGTTGGTCAGCAGAATAATGGCTACGTCGTTAGCGGGGTCAATAACAATGCTTGTGCCTGTATAGCCCGTGTGTCCAAACGTCCGGGCACTGAGAAGGTCGCCTGAATTGGACGAGTAGGGGGTTGAAATGCCCCACCCCGGCGTGTGTCCGAACTGTGCCAATGAGCGTGGAACCGTTTCCATACACCTTACGGCGAGCTGACTTAATATGCGTTTCCCGTTCAGCTCACCTTTATTTAATATGGCGGCACAATAGGTAGCCACGTCTTCGGCCGACGAAAACAGTCCGGCATTACCCGATAATCCGCCCATCATTACGCAAGCCAGCGGGTCGTGTACCACGCCCAGGAGGCATTTTCCATTGGCTTGTTTCTCGGTGGGTGCGCAAAGAGCGGCCAGCTCTTTCGACGGACGGTAGTCGGTATGACGCATATTGAGCGGTGCAAAAATATTGTCGTGGGCAAACTGTTGCAGTGTCTGCCCTGTTATTTTCTCTATAACTTGCTGCAGCATAATGTAGTTACAGCAACTGTATGTCCACCCTGTTTCGGGTGCATAAAGGCGTTTGCAATGGCTAATCCAATTGACAACGGCCTGCGGATTCGGTGATCCGAACTTCTCTTTCAGCTCCTGAACAGGTGCGTATGGAGGCAAACCCGAGGTGTGTGTCATCAAATCGATGACGCGAATAGCCTCTGTTTCGCCCGTAATGCTGTCCTTCCAGTTCTCAAATCCCGTTACGTACTGGTCTACACGGTCGTTTAATCGCAGCAGTCCGCGGTCGACGAGTATCATCGCGCATGTTGCCGTCGACATGGCTTTGCTGCACGATGCCATATCGAACACGGTGCCCGTGGTCATCTTTTCCGTTTTAGGGTATACGCGTTTGTTGCCATAAGCCTTCAGATAGCCTGTTTTACCGTGGCGCACTACGCACAGCACGGCTCCGGGAATAGTTTTATCTGCAATGGCCTGCTCGATGGCACGGTCGGCATTCGTAAGCCTTGCGGCATCGAGCCCTACGGCTTCAGGCGCAACAATATCGAGGTTCCGGGCCGGTGAGGCCATATAATTAAGGAGGAAAAATGCGAACAAAAATAGTTTCTTCATCTTCAAACGGCAGATAGTTTACAGGGTTTGATGTGTTATTGTTTGGTAACAAATTTAGGTTATTCAACCGAAATGGCAGGTTCCTTTGTGTTAAAAAACACTAAGAATATTACATTTATCCTTTATCGTTCTTCTTATTTCATGTTTTTACACCTTTATATTAAAAAAAGGTTACCCCTTATAACCTATATAAATTAAAAGCATTAACTTTGACCAGGCTGCAAGGTTCCGCATACCATAAGCCTTTGCCGACGGGATGAAATACCCGATAATTATTTCTCATTATTTTAAAATTAGCAGCAATGATAAAAATGTATGTCATGAAAACCTGCCCTTATTGCGAATATGTTGAGAAGCAAGTTGCAGGCGATAAGCGTTTTGAGGTAATTGATATCAGCACGCATGTGCATAAGCTGGCAGCCTTTTTGAAGCTGCGCGACCACAATGCGGCTTTCGAAGAAGCCCGCCGAACGGGCGATGTTGGGGTGCCATGTTATGTAAAGGAAGACGGAACGGTAACGCTTTCGTCGGCTGATGTAGGTTTGGAACCGATGCCCGATGGTCCTGCCTGTGGCCTCGACGGCAAGGGTTGCTGATATTTCAGGTCGTCTGTTCCATGCCGGTCCTGTAGGCTGAACAACATGGAACAGACGCTTTTTTTATTTAAAAGCTGTAAAATGATGGGGTAAGGTGCTGCGTTTTACAATTGTTTTTATCATGCCACCTTATACAATAATATTTCGATGATGACAGGAAATAGAAGAACGATGGGGCGTAATCCTATCCGTCTGATGGCTTGCGAACTGCTCTCGCTGTATGTTTTTATAGGCTTTGTGCTGCGTATCGTACTGATGTTTGCGGCTCCT
>CALIIG010000023.1 GCA_938018155.1 uncultured Prevotella sp. | reverse complement strand
CTTGTGCCGACACCGCGATAGGCAGGCACAATGCCATGGTTAGTAATAAATGTTTCATACGTGATTGTTATTAGGTGAAAGGAATATCATAGGCAAAAGTAAAAAGGTAAAAAGGTAAAAAAGTAAAAGATTAAGCCGAGCCATATAGGACGTAATCATCGTCCTTTATAAACAGCATAAGGTTCAGAACCCTACGAAAATCCGTAGTAAAGGGCCTGCTATTCTCCATCCAATCTTTTACTTTTTTACCTTTTTACTTTTTTACTTTTTCTCAACTATCGCCGAAATCTCGCTCTCGGCATTGTCGTTTTTCTTCACGGCTGTGACAAAAAACTTGCCCTTTGCCGGAAGATCATAGGTATTTGTCTGTACAATAGCCACAAGCGTTGCTACCTTTTTGTCGCCGTTGTGCTGGTAAACGGCATAATAGCAATCTGCTACAGCATCCCACGTCAGCTTGTTTTCGGTCACCTTTACATTCTTTGGCGTAGCGGGCTTAACCTCCGGGAGCAGGCTCAGATAAGGCAGAAGGGCCGGCTTTGCAAACTGTTTGGCGATGACTTCATTAATTTTTTCAGGATTGTCAAGCAGGTTCTGGGCACGATAAAGCGAGCTTCCCGCCACCTTTTTATTATTATAGGCCATGGTGAACTGACGCTGCAGGTCGGCATTGCTCTGGTAATTGACATCCTTATCCCATCCTGAATTTTGTGTTCTGTCGAAGCGATAGATACCATATCCCACCATGAACTTGTTCTTTCCGGCACACTGTGTGGCAAACTGTGTGAGGCGTGGGCCGAACCATTTCGTCGTCGACCAGTAGAGTTGCGGTATGATTACATCAACCCATCCTTTGCGAGCCCACAGCGGAACGTCCGCATACATCTGGTTTAAATCGTTATCAAGGTTGCCCTGTGGGGAAATAGAGAACACCGCCGACGGGCGAACCTCACGGATGGTGCGCTGTACTTTCGTTACCATTGAGTCGACCATAGCGCGTCGGAACACTTTTATATCGGTGAATTTCGAACCATATTTAGCAAACTCTGCGTCGTCATTCATCGACTCGCTGCCCGAAAGTGACGGATAAAAATAGTCATCAAAGTGAATGCCGTCAACGTCATATTTCTGCAACAATTCCTTAACGATGTTGGCAATGCGCTCACGAGTCTCGGGAAGTGCAGGGTTATAGATGATACAATTATTGTATCTCTTCACCAATTTTGCAGGTATCATCGGCGACACCGTGGCACTGCCGCTCTTCGATATGCGGTAAGGGTTGATCCATGCGTGGAACGCAATGCCACGGCTATGGCACTGATCTATCATCCAGCGTAGCACATCATACGACGGTTTCTTGCCCTCGGTGCCGGTGATATAGCGGCTCCAGGGTTCGTATTGCGACTCCCAGAAAGTGTCTGCAATAGGTCGAACCTGAAAGAACATGGCGTTCATCTTCAGCTCTTGCAACTTATTGACATATTGTGTAAACAGTGCTTTCTGCGAAGCTTCGTCGTATTTACCCTGCGGCCAGTCAAGATTAAGCACCGTTGCCACCCATGCGGCACGGAAATCCTTAGCCGGAAGAACGGCCGTTTCGCCTGTCGGGGGCTTGGGTTTTTTGCCTCCGCCCTGCCCTGGTGTAGGGGGATTTACAGGCCCTTCGCCTTTTTCGCTGCCGCAACCAGCTATTAAAAGTGCACAGATTGTGGCAAAAAGAAGCCCTTTCAACTCTCTTGTCGATCGTAGAATATTCATGTTTTGTAATTTGATTTTTAAATTTTCTTAGTTCAAAATAATAACGAAGCAGGTTTCAGTTTCTAACTATACAGCTTCAAATATACTTAATTTATTAAATATTTATGCTTTTATACCCTTTTCTGCCTGCTTATTTAACATAAAATAACAGCCCGAATGTAAGAACTCAGACGACGTTCCTGCATCAAAGTCCCACCTGTTTGCCGATGCCAAGAGCCCGATACAACACCTCATTTAAGCATATAATGTGTTCTCGAGGCGATGATACCGTCCATATTTTCGCTTGCCCAGGTTAGCAGATTATCAATAAGAGGCAGCAGACTACGTCCTTTATCCGACAGTGAATATTCCACACGCGGTGGCACTTCTGCATAGGCTTCACGCCTTACCAGCCCGTCGGCCTCGAGCGTTTTAAGCGTTGCCGTGAGCATTTTCTGCGATATATCAGGTATGTTTCTCTGCAATTCCTTGAACCTTTGGCACTCGTTGTTCTCTAAGGTAAAGAGTACAAGCATTGACCACTTGTCGCCAATGCGCGACAATACATTTCTTATGGGACAGCGTGGAAACAGTGCATCCCTCACCTCGGTTCTGTTCATACCTAAAGATTACTTTATAATCATTACACTACAAAAGTAACTACTCTCTATCATTACAATATTATCTTTATGTTTAAATAGTGTTAAACCTCTGTTTTACAATCGTCTTGTAATCAGCATTACTAACATATTGGTAACCGTCTTACATTTCAGTGCCTACTTGTATAGACGTTTGGATATCAATAACTTTGCATCGTCAACAAGAAAAAACAAACAAAATTATTAATTTATAAAAAACAAAACAATGAAGACAATTGAATTAACTAAAAACGGTAAAAACTTTACAGCAGTAAATGTAGGTAAGTTAAGTGAAATCAATCAGTATGTTTTGCCGATGGGCGACATCGAAATTCCGGGCAAGGTATTCGCCGGAGGGGCGTTGAAGACGACAGGAAGCGAACTGTCTTTTCAGGCTCTCGCACCAGGACAGGACAGTGGTTTCCTTCACACTCACAAGCAACACGAAGAGCTTTACTTTATTCTCAGGGGTGAAGGACTGTATCAGGTTGACGGCGAAACGTTCAAAGTGTCTGAAGGAAGCATCATACGCGTGGCACCTGAAGGCAAGCGTGCACTGAAGAATACGGGCAACACCGAAATGCTGATGCTCTGCATTCAGTATAAAGCCAACAGCTTTGGCGATGCCGATACACCGGCAGCCGACGGCGTTATCCTCGCTGACGAATTAAAATGGTAACTGATTCGCAATTCCCTCACTGCCCCATCCGCAACATTCTGGCCCGCGTTTGTCAGCCCGATGCGTTGTGGATGGTGCTTCAGTTGGGCGACAAGGGCGAGGCTACAAAGGCTCAACTTGTCAACAGCATGGCCAAATTATCGGTCGATGAGATCGAAAACACCATCAACCTACTGGCTGCCGACAATCTCATTACGCAGCACAACGGACACTGGTACCTCACCAAGACAGGACTTTCGCTGCTTCCTCGTGCAAAAAATATGGTTCGCTGGTGCGAACAAAACCTCATTTGAATCATGCTCTCGTGACGAATACGAGCAAGCATGATTCTTGTTTTTCGCTACCTTAACTCTTCATTCGTATGCAAAGGACTATCTTTTGACGCTGCCAATACGGGCTTTTGGTTTTCTTTCGTACCTTTGCCATAGTTGCCGTTAAACCGGCAATGCAAGGTACACCTATTATAATATAGGGACCGTAAAACTGAAAAAACAAGAAAAAAACATTGTATGAAACACATTTTACTGGCCTTTTTCCTGACTTTCTGCCTCGCCGTCCACGCCCGTCACTATCAGGTTGTCGTCGTGGGCGGGGGCACAAGCGGTGTATGTGCTGCCGTGCAAAGCGCGCGATTAGGTGCTAAAACGCTCCTCATTGATGCCACTCCGTGGCTCGGCGGCATGCTGACGGCGGCAGGTGTAAGTGCTACCGACGGCTGCTACAGGCTGCCAAGCGGTATGTGGGGCGATTTTCAGGCCGGGCTTGCACGCCATTATGGTTCGATGGCTGCGCTGCAAACGGGCTGGGTGAGCATGATACAGTTTGAGCCTTCAGCAGGTAATCGTATCTTCCAAAGCTGGGTATCGGCCGAGCCTGACATCACCTACCGTCCGCAAACTACATGGAAACACCTGCGCCGTACGTCACGCGGATGGCAGCTTATAATTGTACACAATAAAGAAGAAGAGCTGATAAGTGCCGACTATCTGATTGACGCTACCGAGCTGGGCGATGTAGCCCATGCTGCCGGCCTGCCTTATCACGTGGGCCTTGACGCGCGAAGCGATACCGGTGAGCCATGGGCACCCGTCAAAGCACAGCCTGTTGTGCAGGACATGACGTATGTAATGATTCTTAAACAGTACGATAAGCCGCAAAAAATACAGCGTCCCGAGGGTTACGATGCACGCGAATTTCGAAACTGTTGCATCAACAGCCTCAACGACAGCAACCTGAAAACCAAGCCGTGGACGGCCGAAATGATGATGAACTACGGCCGGCTGCCAAACGGAAAATATATGATTAACTGGCCCATGTGGGGCAATGACTATTACCTTAACGACGTCGACTATACGCCTGCACAACGTGATAGTGCCGAGAAAAAGGCCAAAGCCAAGTCGCTCCGCTTTTTATATTTCATGCAGGATGAGCTGGGAATGCACAATCTTGGCCTTGCCAACGAGTATCCTACTGCCGACGGTTTGCCCTTCTTTCCCTACTATCGCGAAGGCCGCCGCTTCACAGGGCGCGTACGTTTTACGCTGAACGATATGATCACGCCGTACAATCGGCCCGCCCCTCTTTACAGAACGGCTGTGGCAGTAGGCGATTATCCCGTTGACCAACACCACAATGAGCATCCCGTTCCCGACCTTACGCTGCCGTCAATACCTTCATGGGGACTGCCTGTCGGGGTGTTTTTTCCGCGCGATGACAACCGTTTGATACTGGCCGAAAAGGCTGTTTCGGTTACCAATCTGGTGAATGGCACGTCGCGTTTGCAGCCTGTCGTGATGCAGATAGGCCAGGTTGCGGGAACGCTTGCGGCCATGGCCGTGGCCCAAAAGCGTGTACCCTGCCGCCTCAGTGTGCGCGATGTGCAGCGACAACTGCTGAAAACGGGCAACTATCTGCTGCCTTTCCTCGACGTTCCACGCAGCGACGCGCTCTTCCCCGTGTTGCAACGCATCGGTGTTACGGGCATATTGCAGGGGCGCGGACGCCATCACGACTGGAGCAACGAAACGTGGTTCGATGTCGATAGTGTTGTACAAGCCGGCGATGTTGAGCGTCTTTTCCGCTTCTATACGGCCTCGTCGGCAATTTCTACCGATAGCATGTCGCCCTTAGTACCTGCAAATCTCAATGCCGAAACGCTGCAACAGGTGTTCGCCCGTATCATGAAAGCCCATCAAATAGCAGGTTTTGAGCATCTCTCAACTCTTATGCACACAAGTCTTGAGCCTTACAACGTACCGTTTCCTGCCGGTAAAATCAGCCGGAAAGTGTTTGCAATATGGGTAGATTCTATCCTCAACCCGTTTGCTCGTGAGGTTGATTTGTATGGGAATATGGTGGTTCGTGCCAACTAATTGGTGGGAACAAGCCCCCTAAGTTAGGGGGCCGGGAGTCTGAACAAGCAACAATGCCTCCTTGTATCAAACCCGAAAAGCACGCTGTCTGCATGTGATTGCATACGGATAGCGTGCTTTTTATGTTTATATTCTGCCCGTTTCGAACAGAATATATGTGCTTTTTGTCTTTATGTCTAAAAAGAAAGATTTGTCGATTTGTGTCTTAGGAGAAGACGTTCAGACCCCCAACCCCCTAACTTAGGGGGCTTGAACCACCCAAATAAGGAGCTTGTGCCACCCGGACAAGGGGCTTGAACCACCCCGATTACATCAGGTTTGAACCTCGTTTTCGATTTCAGTAGCCAGAATTTCTTTCGTATCGCACTTCACATCGCCGTCAAAAGTTACGAAGTAAAAACCCCTGCGCGGTGTCCACTCCATGCAGAACAGCTCATGCGGACCCTTGAAACCGTTGCGTACAATGTTGCGAAGCACCAGCTCTTTCGAGCAATGGGCCTTGGCAAGACTGCTTTCAACAATCTCTCCGTTGTTGACAAACAGTATCGAATAGGCCGTTCTTTCGGTGGGAAGCACCGTTACAGCACCGTTCGTTTCAAAAACAACGTTGTCAACATCAAACATCGAGAAAATGCCTTTCTGACGCAACAGCATACGGAATTGCTCCATTTCCAAACTGTTCCGCTTAAAAGCCTTGAAGTTGATAGCACCATTTTTCACGAGGAATGAGCTTTCGCCCTTGATGAAATGCCTCAGACGGGCCGACCGCATAGCAAAGCGAACCAGCATGTTAAAGGCAGTCCATACGGCCAATGCAAACAGAATGTGCCACATAGACATGTCCGGATTGTAGAGAACACCACCGACAAGGGCACCAATTACGAACGCACTCACCGTGTCGAGAGGCGTTAACTGGGCCATCTGTGCCTTGCCGGTTATGCGCAAAAACACCAGAATACCGAGCATTCCCGTAATTAATTTCAGTGCAATATTGATGTACGTTTGTAAATCAGCATACATAATTGTGTAATTTTCCTGATGAAAAACTGATGAGCTTTAAATTGTATGCAAAGATAAATATATAATTTTTACCTGAAATAAACGATGCGCAAAAGTTTTCTTTTTTTTGTCGTCACGCTGCCATTTCTCTCTCTTTCCTGCACCCTTATTTCCATTACAGTATCCGAACAGGCCTGTTCCCATCTTAAAATATATCCTTTCAGCCTTTCCTCTAATTCAAAATCAGCTGAAAAACAGGTTCATTTTGTCTTTCTGTCTAATCCTGTTCTTCCGTCTGTCCGTCTGTCTTTATGTCGCCTTCAGCCACTGCCCCCTTCAGCGTTACCTTTATTTCTTCAGGTGCCTGCACCCTGCTGTATATGGTTCCGTCGGCTGCACGCCGGTGGTTTACGGTGATGGTGCCGAACGGTGTGGGAAACGAGCCGCTCACTTTGTTGCATCCTGCCAGATGGGGTTCGATGGTAACGGCGCGGCAGCCTGCCCCGGTGGGTATCACGCCCAGCACATATCGCGAGAGCCATGCGGTTACACCGCCCGCCCATCCGTGGCAAAGGCTCATACGAAGACCCTTGTAACAGTTGGTGCCGCGGTCGGCATGTATGTCGAACTGCCCCGCGGGCACAATGCTGTCGATGTGCGAAGCGCGTGCGAGGTCGTCGTAATCGAATTCCTCCCAGAACGTTGTCGCTCCCAGATTCAGCATGCCTCCCCAGTATTTTTTGACGATGTCGACAGCCTCTTCAAACCTGCCCTCGCGGGCCAAAGCCTCTAACATATAATAGCCATAGAAAGTAGAGAACCCCCTTGGCCCGCCTTTCAGCAGCACATCACGGTCTTTCGTGTCGCGGCTGAGACCTGAAATAATAAGTAATGCCGCTGCCTCTTTGTTGCCATAGTTGGGCAACGGGCGGCGGCGAAGCCTTTCGGCGGCCTGCCTGCACATCGTCACCATATCGTCGTCGCCGAGTGCACGGCCCATTCCGGCACCGGCATTGACAGCCATGTAGCACAGCGAGTGCAGGCCTGATGCTATCACATCGGGCATCTCAAACGTCGGCCAGTCGAGGAAACGAAAGCCGTCAAGGTGTTCGTTTCCTTTCTTGTCGATGCGGCTGCACACCAGCTGCAGCAGCTCTTTCATATAGGGCTGGCGTTGCTTTAAATAATTAAGGTCGCCCCTGTACAGGTATAAGTCGCGCTGACACAGCAGCCACCACAGCGAGTAGGTGCTTATACCGTTCATCCACGACGGCAGCGGTGTATCGGCCTCGGCAAAGTTCAGCGACCGCTCTATGGCGTCGTTATGTCCGAAAACCGACAGTATGGTCATCAGTTCAGGGTGCAAATCGCCCATCCATACGAGGCGGTCGCGCTTAATTCCGTCCCAGATATACTGCTGCATACACTGTTGAACGGTATAGGCACCGGTGTTCCAGATGTTGTTCAGCAGCTGGTTGTCGCTCACAAACTTGCCTAACCACGGTGCGTCCTGATAGCGCGCTATGGCCCTTACCGCCCGCAGGTTGTAGCGGACAGCCGTGTCTTGCAGCTCGATATAGGCAAAGCGGAAGCCCGTGTTGCCCGTCTGCGTGGTGCCGAGCCATGGTGCAGACAGCAGGAAATCGCGCATGGCGTGGTCGTTTGTCGCCCCACGCTTCCCGCCATCGGGCGATAAAGCTTCGGTCACCGACTCGCCAAGGCGCACCCTTAACCTTACGGGCGCATGCTCCGGACGTATGGCCGACGCCACCTCGATGGCACCGTGCAGTTCGCGT
Source organism: uncultured Prevotella sp. (assembly GCA_938018155.1). Classification (GTDB taxonomy): domain Bacteria; phylum Bacteroidota; class Bacteroidia; order Bacteroidales; family Bacteroidaceae; genus Prevotella. The sequence goes on along the minus strand of CALIIG010000023.1, from coordinate 3,553 downwards.
CCAAAGTCAACGAGCACGGCAGCCTTATGCGCTGCGGTACTCTGCATGACGGTATATGCCGTGTCGGCCACCGAAACCTGTCCCGAAAACGGCTGCAAAAGTCGTTCGGCATGGCGCACAAAGCGGCCCGTCGAGTCTGAAATCCACATCACCCGCTGCGGTAAACAGTAGTGATCGGTAACGCCACCGTTGTTCGGCGGGGCTGCCATTTCGGCCGTCTGTGCCGATGCCGGCAGGCTGAAGCACGCTGTCAGCATGGCGCATAGCACTTTAATCATCAGCCTGTTACGCTTATTTGTCTTCATATTTAAATTATTTTCCCAAAACCTCTCGCCGTATTGCTCATTGTGTGACGGCCGTCGGCAACGTTGCTGACGGCCGTCAAACACCGGGTCCGGCGGCCGTCGTACGTGCTGCTGACGGCCGCCAGACACTCACTTTTCCGGCACAAAATCTCCCCCGGTATTTCATCATCGCATCAGCATTTCAGCATAAACTGTCTGCCTTTATCGCATCATAGTTTTACCTTTTTACTTTTTTACTCTCTTACCTTTAACTTAATTCTTTATTTTTTTAATCTTTTAACGCTCACCTTGCCTATTATCCCGGTAGGCTGTAACGGCGAATCGGCCCCGTAAGACAGATGTCCGAACGACGTTTTGCGCTCGTTTTCGGGCAACTGCAAGTCGCCAACGAGGCGGTTTTTCCAGTTGTTTACCACGGTTATTTCAACCTCGTTGCGCCCCGTTTTCAGGTATGGCGTAATGTCAATGGTGTATGGAGGCGTCCAAACGCCGCCGGCATAGTGGCCGTTTATCTTCACTTTGGCCATTTCGTAAACCTGCGAAAGGTCAATCAAATAACTGTATCCTGCCTGCAGCTGCGGCATATTAAAGGTGTTTTTATAGGTTGCCGTACCCGAAAAATACTTCACAAAGCGGTCGGTGCTCGTCGTCAGGCTGACCAGATTTTTCAACGAAAGCCGCTTCTTTTCGCCAAACATGGTTTGCAACGACAGGCTCCACGGGGTGTCGATAGTGAGCAATGTGTCGGCCACGGGAAAGTTATCGTCCATGCTTAACGACGCCGTGCCGGTGTGGGCAGGCTCTTTAAACACGAGAAAAACGCTTTCGTTGGGTGCCAGGCGCATCGGGACGGAGGTGATATTAGCGTCCTGACTGAACGAGCGCAGCACGCGAACGCGCCCGTCAATCGGCGTCCAAAGCTCGGGCTGACGGCCTGTTATGCGGAGCTGTGCAACGAAATCGGCCTGCCTTTCAGTTTGGTTTGATACGAAGAAAACATCCATATCGTCGCGTGTCAGGTGCGCAAACTTCACGTCTTCAGCACCTGCAAACAGGGCGTCGGGGGTGTTACCCGTGAGCCTGAACACCTCATCAATGCTGTAACCCGTAAATAAAAGTCCCTTGCCTACGTGGCGCATGCCGCACGATGGCAGGCCCGGCCCCCACAGTTCGTCGGCTATGCGGCGCACCTCGGCGTCGCCATCGCCCCAGTCTTTCAGGCTTGGCGAATGCAAAGGCTTGGGTCCGAGCACCACGGCACCGTCGTAAAGCAGCTGCCTGATACGCCTTATCATGGCTGGACGCATACTGTTTAGCGGGGGCAGAACGAGCAATTTGTACTGGTTTCCATACGGCAGGTGCAACAGATGGTCGGCCGAAGCCGTGAGCCTGCCTTCGATAACTTCGGCATTTATAAAGTCGAACTGGTAGCCCCGGGGCAGTGAAGGCTCGGTAATGCCTGTCATAACGGGTGCATCTTCGCCTATAAAGTAGGCCACATCGGCCACATACCGTCCCTGCTGAAGCATGTAATTGCAGCGTTTTAAGTAAGTGGTGAAGAGGTCGAGATGGCTGTACCACGTGTTCTTTCGGTTAAATTCCTGCCCCCATGGAAAGTTCATTCCGGGAAATTTATTCTCTTCGGGCTGCGAAATAACAACGTGCAGCAACGAGTTATTAACCCCTTCGGTAAAGAATTTATCGCCTCGTTGCTTCATGTTTCTCGGGCTGCGGGTGAACTCTGGCGGGCCACACGTAAACGATTCAGACGATACACGCGGCTTGCCATAGATGTGAGCCACCGACGATGCCGCCCTGTTTTCGATGTCTCCCAATGAGCCTTCGCTCCAAAACTCGCCCGCAACCTCGTCCGATTGTCCCCCATATTGCAGAAATTCGCCGGGAAATCCCCAGTGGCCATAGGTTTCAAGCCACAGCGATAAGCCGTCGCGGTGGCCCAAATCGCGTAGTGCACCTATGTGGTCGTAAGCCAGACGGTCGGCTATCATGCGCCTTAAGTCCCATAAAAACCGGTCGGTTTTCTCGGAGCTTTCCACCACAATGCCGTCGTAAGCCAGCAGATAAGGCGTAGGATCGTAGCCGAAATGTGAACGGAAATATTCAAAAAAGTCGTCGCCAAAATTCTGCGTTGCCTTTTCGTAACTGTCGCAAACCATCACCTTCCACGTTGTGCGGTCTTCGGGAGGAATACGTTTTATCAAGTCGCCTACAAAGCTGTCGTAATGGTTTTTCAGCGCATTGCGGTTCCATCTGTCCACTTCAAGTCCGCGCCCATAAGCGTCACGGGTGGGGCCGTTCGTAATCATCGTCGGAGCCATATAGGTGCGAACTACCTCCCATGTGCCGTCAGGAAAGGTAAAATGAAGCGTATCGCCATGCAGGTTTGAGGATAAATCAAGCACGTCGGCGGCAGCAACCACGTTGTTTCCTGTGTAATTGACGGGTGTTTTCCATTTATAATCAGTCCACATGGGGAGCGGAACCTGCACCATTTTGCCCAGAATCTTGTCGGGAAACTGGTCAACGATGGGTGTCTCGGCGAGCGTAATCTCGCGCAGCGTGCACGGTTTGTCCACATGAAAATCCAGGCGGAAGCGGTTGCTTACGGTTTCAGGCAGCGACGTTGCTATCGGTGCCAGCACGTAATAACCTATTTCTATCATCATGTTTGTGCGGTCAAGGGGCTGCGTTTTAATTGTTTCGTACGTGCCGTTGCGCTCGGCACTGAGGGTGACATAACCCTTAACGGGCGACGCTATTTCAATACGGAGCGACCGAAGATGAAAGTTTTCTTTGGCCGTGGTGATGTAAACGGTGGCTGTTTTCGATGCGATTTGGGCCGTTGTAGCGGGCGATCCGTCGAAAAGCGAGCTTATATTGTCGATACCCAACGCCGTAACGTTGTCGGTTTGCGCCGTAATTTGTGCGTCGTCGCGCTTATGCCGGAACGCCAGAAGCCTTACATTCTGCAGCCAGTTCGACGGATGGGGAAACACAATATTCTGCAACCGGCCGCCCCTTACAACGGCATGCTGCGACGCCAGGTAGCGCATCGACTGCTCTTTCTTGTTCCATGGTCCGCCCGCCTGGCTCCAACCGGGTCCGTTAAACAGGCCAATCTCAATGCCTTCACGCGATGCCGTTTTCATGGCTGTGTGCATAATGTCGTACCATTCGGGCGTCTGAATGCGCACAGGACCCAATGGAGCCTCGTCGTCTTCGAAAGC